>JAHJQM010000030.1 GCA_018819285.1 Candidatus Omnitrophota bacterium | reverse complement strand
GCCGTGCGCTACGGTTTACAGCTCGTTTCTGTGCCGACTATCGCTCTGTCAACTGATCGAAACTCGCTGTAAATCCTTGCGCACCTATTATTAAAGCTATCTATTATGCCGAAACCTTTCTAATGTGCCTCAGGCCTGCCTGGACAGGACGAGCGAGAATCGGCGCGGAGCGAAGGCCGCCACGCTGGGGCGGCTAAGCGTCTTTTCGAAAACCTGCCAGGACTGGCAATCATGTAATATGTTGCTAAACTATTTAAATAACGCCCCTTTTATACATTATCTCTTGACATATTAAGTGGCGTATGCTATTTTATGTTCACAAAAAAGGAGCAATCTATGCCAATATTACACGCATCTTATAAAGATATAAAGAAAAGCGCAAAAAAGGCTTTGCGCAATCAGTCTGCGCAATCCAAGCTGAAGACAGAGACAAAGAAATTTATAGAACTCGTGTCATCTAAGAAAATGGAAGAGGCCAAAATCCAGCTCAATTATCTCATATCGCAGCTTGATAAAGCAAAATCTAAAGGTATTATCCATAGAAATACCGCCTCGCGCAAAATTTCCCGTTTGATGAAAAAATTGCAAGCTATCTAATATTTCCGCTTAGTCCAGCGATTTCACGAACACATTTTAAGTATCAGCTTTTCCAGCGTAAACTTAGGTAACGCTTCTCCTGTTTTAATATCGCTATCTGCCTTCAGTAT
Source organism: Candidatus Omnitrophota bacterium (assembly GCA_018819285.1). Classification (GTDB taxonomy): domain Bacteria; phylum Omnitrophota; class Gorgyraeia; order Gorgyraeales; family Gorgyraeaceae; genus UBA10183. Next base: position 14,421 of record JAHJQM010000030.1, on the reverse strand, counting down.
CTCACCTAAAAGCTTTATTATCTCTTGCCTCTTAAACCTTGTTGCGTAGCGGGACATCTGGTCAAATTTTGTATTATACAAATTCAACTCTTTTTGTATCTCTAGTTTATTCCTTATCTTGAGAAGTTCCTTTACCCTCAATAACATTCTGAACTGCCAGGATAAAAGACCCAATAAAAGCTCTGTTTCTCTCTTCTTGTATTTTTGAATGCTTGTAAAAATATTCAAAGCTCTTTTTACGTCTTTTTTCTCTATGGCGTCCAAAAGGTCGAAACTGGTTTTAAGAGGCGCAACATATATAATCTTTTCCACATCATGCCTTGTTATATCAGGCCTTTTACCTGCGTATAGGATAAGATTGTCCACACTGGAAGAAAGTATGCGCAAATCATTTGGAAGATTTTCTTTTATCAAATTTATGACGTCAGCGCCTATCTTCTTGCCAGCTGTCTTCACCCGCCTAGAAATCCAGATATTGATCTCAGAATCAGTAAGCCTGGCTGAACGCACAAGCTTTGCAAGCCTTGACGCCTCCAAGATAAACCCTTCCTTTATTTTTACTGCCTTTGAATCCATTATGAAAACAGAGCTATCTTTAGGGTTCTTGAGATAAAAAAGCACTGATTCTTTGTCGCTATCCGAAAGACTGTCAGCATCCTTTAGAATCACAAACCTCTTGGAAGACATAAAAGACGCCGTATTCAGGATATCTAGCATCTCTTTCAGCTTAAAGTCCTTGTCTTTCGCATAAAATACATTGTAATTCAAATCTTTGGTGGTATTCTCCAGAAACCTAGACTTTAATTTTTTAAGCTCTAGCTCCTTTAAGAAATCTTCTTCTCCTAAGAAAAGATACGAGGTAAGCTCTTTGGTGGGCATATAAAATTAAAATGTATTACCAATTTTCTACTATCCTATTTACAATCCGCCTTGCAAGATCTGACATCGCATCATTTAAAGCAGTCGTCTCGGTTACCTGAAGAGTTCCTGTTGTAAAGTATGTGGCGTCTCCCGTAATATTCGATTCTTCAAATAAAATCTTTGAGTTCTTTTTATTTATCAATTTAACATCGCATACAAGGCTGATCCTGTATTCCTGTACAACCTCATTCTGATATCTCAATGGGTCTTTTCTATACTGCACAATCTGTCCTTCAAGCACTGCGTCTGCGGAATCTTTGTCCACGGCCTTTAGATTTCCATCCAGAAAAACCCTGGCCATGATCGCATCCCTTAAATCCACCTCAAGATTAGGCCTATAGACTTCATATTTATCTTTCGCACTAACCTCTTTAGTTATATCGATATTATTTTTGAATGTGTCCACATGAACTGTCTTCACATTATCAGGCAGGATTGTTTTCGTAGTATATCCACAGCCAGAAAAAGTAACCAGCAAACAGCAACCAGCAACCAGTAATAGAAAATTATTTTTTCTCAAGCTCATTCAGCCTCTCCTGCGCTTTCTTCGCCCATTCTGTTTCAGAATAATTCTGGACTATGTCTTTATAATATATTATTGCGCTCGCTGGCGCGCGCCTTGCTTCATAAAATTTGCCTGTCTCGTAAGCATTTTCCGCTTCCCTTGATTTGAGCTTATCCACAATCTGCTTGGCATCCGGCGCCATAACGCTATCAGGATGTTTCTTTAAAAAATCCTCAAATTCTTCGCGCGCCAGGTTAGTAGGGGTCTGGTCGTACGCTGGTTTTACTGCCAGAAGCTTTGAACACTCTGCGAGTTCAAATCTTGCCTTATCAATAACAGAACTGTTAGGATACCTGTCTATTAAATCCTTAAACATAAGTATTGCGCCGTTATAATCCTGGATATCTTTATAAGATAACCCTGCTTTGAATTTTGCAAGGTCTGCGTATTTACCATATGGCGCATTATCAGCCACTGCTTTGAATATTTCTATTGCCTTGTCCTTTGCAGGTATCTGCCATTTGCCTATAATTTTTATCTTCTTCCCTGAAAAGAATGCATCAGCTATTTTATACTCTCTCTCTATCACGTCATCCACCAATTCAGTATAAGGATAAGTGTCTATTACCTTCTGATATGCCTTAAATGCTTCATATGAATTATCCATGTCTTCCATGATTCGGCCTACGTAATACTGTGCAGTAGGTGCTTCTTTAGAAAGAGGGTAGTATTTCAATAATTTTTTAAATTCCCTGAGCGCATCTTTAAGATTCTTTTCCTCATAAGACTTCTTCGCATATGCAATCTGATCCTCAGGGGTATCCTTGGCAGCATACTTAGGATTCTCCCATTTCGCGCTTTCAGGCGTCCAGATCCAGTAGCCAAAAGCAGGCCCTGCCATTAAATATAATATAAATATAACAACTATACTTATCCTTTTCATACGTTTTTAAATTATACCACTATATACAAATAAATCAATGGATTTATAAAACCCATATGTGCTATTTAAATGGTTAGGTAACACATTACAATTTATTACAATGGAGGATTATAGTAGCCCATCTTAAGGCTGGGGTAAGCTTTTTTAAGAGAATTTATTAACTGCCTCACTCCTATCATATCAGAAGGCTGACTAGAATATTTTATGATTTTGAAATACCTAAGAGGGTCGAAATTCAGGTTGCGCCATTGAATCATATCTATTTTATAGGCCTTTATAAATTTTTTCAAAGCCGCATATTCATCCTCTGAATCTGTAAAGCCAGGCATGGTGAGATAATTGATCGAAACAAAGCCTTTTTTTCTTTTAGCTATTTTCATAGACTCTAAAACGTCCTGAAAATTATACCCAACCGGCTTGTAGTATCTTTCGTAATATTCTTTTCTGACGCTATTTAGGCTCACTCTTATGCTATCCAGCCCTATATCAAATAATTTAGTTATTGATTCAGGCAAACTTCCATTTGTATTTATGTTTATAGTGGCCTTGGCAATCCTACTTCTTATCAATCTTATTGATTTTTCAATTAAATCAGCTTGCAATAGAGGCTCGCCTTCACATCCTTGGCCAAAACTAAGCACAGGATTTTTAACATTACACATATGAAATAAAGCCACCTCATTTATCTCGTCAGGAGAAGGCGTAAACTTTATCCTTGGCTGCGTTTTTAATGAAATACAGCCTGCGCAGTCAGCATTACAGGTAGGCGATGTAGGCAGAGGGCATTCTTGTCTCGATAAGAAAAAATTCTGAGCCCCAGGGCAGTTATATACCAATGCGCAATCCGCGAGGTGACTGATAAGCCTGTTACCAGGAAACAACTTTTTTATTTTTACTGCATTTTTTGTTACAGAATTAATATCTATAAATCTCGGATCATGCCTGGATGATCTATCCACCCTCATTGCTGTAATATATATATCGCCTTTATAAAAACCAGCTGCGGTATAACAGAAAAGCGGGAGCGCCTTATTCCAACTCCGAAATGGCTCATAAGCAGCGCTATATGTACCTGTAAATCCAGGCGTTATAAACGCGGCCACTGCAAAATAATTTTCCAGTACCTCAAATTTTCCTTTAAAACTGCTATATCCCGCAGGGATTCTTTCAGGAAGCATAAAAAGCCTGCTACCTTCAGGCATTTTGATAAACTCTTTCTTGTCTGGCCTGAAAAAATGGCCTGCCTTCATTCCAGCTGCTTCCAACTCCGGAACATTAAATATCTTGCCTGATCTATCTGATACGAGTAAGCGAAACACGCTATTTGTACAAGAAATCTTTGCCTAATTCTTTTATTATATAGGTATGGGTCAGCTTGCCCTGCATATTATACTTATAAACCTTGGATTCATTCTTGTCTAAAAAATAAAAGTTACTGTTGTCTGCGGAAAATAAAATATCAGGCAGGATGTTTATCTGGCATGCACCTTTTTTTACACCCGTTGAAAATATAACCCAGGCGCATAGAAATCCTATAAAAAATATAAAAACCTTCTTTGCGATAACCATATATGCCTCCTCCTTAATCCAATGCCCTGCAAGAGCCTCTTTCCACCAATTCGGTTGGAAGAATTATCCTTTTATTAGCCCTTATCTTTTTCTGAATGACATCATTTAGGATCTTAGTAGCCATTACAGCCATTTTATGCAAAGGCTGCCTTATAGTTGTAAGAGGTATAGGGCTGTAATTCAACGCCAGAGGATTATCATCAAAGCCTATGATTGATATATCTCCAGGTACGCTGACTCCATTTTCCAGGCACACCCGTATAGCCTCAACCGCCATCTCATCGCTTGCCGCAAATATCGCAGTAGGAGGCATCTTCATTCTTATAAGTTCTTTTGTAAGGTCCCTAGCAGATTCTCTTTCAAAATCCCCATACTTTATATAGTCTTTTTTCTTTTCAATCTTATGTTTCTCCAGAGCTATCAGATAACCGTTTAATCTATCTATCGCTACCTGAGTCTTAAAATCACCAGTAATAGTGGCAATCTTGGAATGCCCTAATTTAATGAGATAATTAACTGCATCCATACTTGCATTAAAATTATCTATTGCTGTGCATGACACAGGTAGATCTTTAGTATAATAATTCATTATAACGCATGGAAGCCCTGCCTCTATAACATAATCAACTTGTTCCTCATTGCCTACAATATCAGCAAATATCACTCCCTCTACGCTAGAAATATTTAAAAATGTATCTCCATTAGTAATATGTACTAACAAATCCATTTTCATTCGTTCCACTGCAACCCCTACGCCCTGTAAGAGCTGAAGAGCATAGAATGAATGAAATATATTGGTGTACCTTGGAATAATAAGGCCTATAGTATTATTATTACGTTTTGACGCCATGCGCTGGGCGCTCACATTAGGCCTAAATTTCAATTTTTTAATAGCCAGCTCTACCTTATCCTTGTTATATTTTTTTACAGAAGTCTGTTTATTAACAACTCTGGAAACAGTGGCTATTGATACACCTGCTTCTCTTGCTACGTCTCTGATATTTTTTATGCTCATTTTAACTTCTCTCCTTCCGGGTTCATAATACTAGCCGTAACAAATATCAAAAGGTTTTTCCTCGTTGTGCTATCTGAATCTTTTCTGAAAAGCGCGCCTAAAATAGGCAGATCTCCTAAGAAAGGCGTCTTTGTCCTGGTATTTGTCCTAGATTCCTTTATAAGTCCGCCAAGGACTATTGTATCCCCGTTTTGCACTACTATGTTTGTGCTCAGGTTTCTTGTGGTGAATTTCGGAAGCTTTACTTCTCCGCTATATTCAAAAGCATTGGCGGTAGCTTCGCTGACTTCAGGGTTCAAGGTCAATGTTATTGTCTCTTTGTCTCTACCAACGCTCGGAGTAACATGCAATAATATGCCAATAGATCTTGTCTCGAAACCTTGCGGCACATTCACAAAACGCGTTTCCTTTACGCCGTTCACAGTATCAAGAAAATCTCCATCTTCGTTTAAATCCTCTTTTACAAGCGTAGGTTCATATCTTGTAGGATATACAAATTCATCTGCTATTTCTATGGTTGCTGTTTGATTATTCAATGTGGTTATTCTAGGAGCAGAGAGTGTTTTAAGATTTGTCTTTTTATCAAGCGCATGCAGCACTGCGGAAAATTGCGGCCTTGTCAGTATGCCCTGATAGGTAAGATTCAATCCTTCATCCGGCGAACCTGTAAATGTTGAAAATGTTGAAGAACTTGGCACGCCTATTTGAGTAATTGCGCCATTTTCAGTTCCGCTTACTTTTTGTTTAGTGATAGCCCATGGGCTGTCTAATGATAGATTTACCCCTAACTCGCTAAGGTTGGTAATATTTACCTCTATAAACCTGGCTTCCACTAGAATCTGAGTAGCATCAATATCCAGATTATACAATATATCTTCTATAATTTTAAGATTTGAAGGCGTGTTTGTTACGATCAGGGCTCCTGTGCGTTCATCAAGATTGATCTTGGAATCACTAGGCCACACAACTGCATGTTCAAGTATATCCTTTATGGTTTTTATCTTTGATATGGCAAAGCCCCCTCCCGTGCCGCTGCCTTTGGCTCCGCCTGTAGCTCCGCTGAATTCAGTGAACATCGCTAGCCCTTGATCCAAAAAATACATCCTGGTCTCAGATGTTTCATTATCCATATTGTCAAGCGTATCTACCCACACTGCATTTTTTTCAATCCTATATATAAGCCCTTGGTTCCTGAATATATATTTTAAAAGGCTCTCAAGGGGCATATCCTTAACTTTTATGGTGACCTTTTTTTCTGAAAGCTTTACTCCGCTGCCTGGAATTATATTAACGTTCGTCGCCTCTGACAAAAAATCTATAACATAATCCAGGCCCACATCCATAAAATCTACACTAATGGGAGTCTTTAAATTTTTTCTTATTTCAGTAATCTCTATAATGCCAGACCTAGCTTCAGAGGTATCATTGCCTTTGGCAGACTTCATCTCATAGGCAAAAGAAACCTCAGGGCTTAGAAATAAAATTATGCATAAAAATATACGTATTAGAAAATTCATAGCCGTTCTTGTGGTATAGGAAAGTGTAAAACACTTTCCTGGCCACTGAAAATCGCATATTAGGGCTGTTGCTAAAAACGATTTTCTTGTTGTTTTAAAGGTTTTTCTTCTATATCTTCAACGCTTGCGACCTTATTCTGTTCCTTGTCCATGATACTTGCAGTAACAAATATCAAAAGATTCCTTCTCTCTTTGGAATCAGTGCTCTTTCTGAACAACCCACCCACAAAAGGTATGTCGCCCAATATGGGTACCTTTGTCTTCACATTTGTATTTGTCTCTTTTATAAGCCCACCAAGCACTATTGTTTCTCCGTTTTTAACCATTACACTTGTGCTAAGATTTCTGGTTGTAAAATTAGGTATGCTGACATTTCCTGAATATGTGAAACTCCCCGCGTCTTCGCTGACCTCTGGAGTCAACGCAAGCGTAATGCTATTTTTATCTACACCAACGCTCGGCTTAACATGTAAAAGTATCCCTACATTCCTCGTCACAAAATCCTGCGGCACGTTTACCCATTCTGTCTCTCCAGCGTCATCAAAATCTCCGTCCCCGTTTATATCATACTGCACAAGGCTCGCCTCATATCTTGTAGGATATATATACTCATCCACGATCTCTATAGTGGCTGTTTGATTATTTAAAGTGGTAATCCTGGGCGAGGATAATGTCTTTACATTCTGTTTCTCCTGAAGCGCGTGCAGCACTGCCTGAAATTGCGGATTACTCAATATGCCTTGATACGTGAGATTAAATCCTTCGTCTGAACGGCTGAAATTAGAAAAATCTACGCCGCTATTCTTACTTACTCCATATACATCATTCCCCGCCCTATTCTTATCCCCGGCCCACATATTGTTTAATTTCCATTCCACTCCCATGTCATCCAGATCACTGACTTTAACTTCTAAAAATCTTGCCTCAATCAAAACCTGCATAGGAGTTATGTCCAGATTATATAAAAGGTTCTCTATGGTTTCCAGATTTGAAGGCGTATTGCTTATAATAAGCGCACCTGTTCGCTCATCTAAGGTCAATTTTGAATCTTTAGGCCAATCGACTGAATTCTCTAGGATATTTTTTACTGTCTTTACTTCTGGAGGAACAGCGGAAGTTCTAGATTCATCCGAGCCTGATTTAGCCTGAGTTGTAAACTCTGCAAATCTGCCTATGCCTTGGCTTAAAAAATACACCCTTGTATCTATTTTCTCGTTGCTAATCTCGTCCTTTGTAGCCACCCAGACAGCGTCTTCTTCTATCCTGTAAACCAAGTCCTGGGATTTTAATATATACCTCAACGCCTCTTCAAGAGGCATGTCTTTTATTTTTATGCTCACTTTTTTCTCTGCCATATCTATCCCGGTAGAAGGCACTATATTAACGCCTGTAGCGTCTGATAAAAAACTCAGCACATAATCCAGTTCCACGTCTTTGAAATCAACGCTTATAGGTATCTTAAGGCGCTTCCTTATCTCTGGGATTTTTACAATAGGCATTATCTTTTTTTCCGTTTCCAGCTTAGCTGTTTTTTCTTCCGGGATGATATGTTGTTTAGCCACTTCCAGCATCATTTTTTCTTCCGTAAGCTCTCTAGCCTTTTTTAAAGCAGATTCTTCCATCTTTATCTTTTGCATATCTATATAATGTAATATCTCCTTGAATTTTTCATTCCCAGGAAATTCCTGTGTTGCCTTATTTACAAGGGCCTCTGCCTCTTCAAACCTCTTTTCTCTAATATTGCCTATTATGCTATCCATAAGGACTGCTACCTTATTAACTCTATCTCTGACTTCTTTTGCCTTTAATCTTTGCTCAAAGATTATTTTAAGCGTTTCTTTTTCTTTTTCTTTTCTAGCCAGCTCTAATCTTTGCGTTTTCAATTCTTTTTCCATCGCTATTTTCTGGCGTTCCGCCTGCTTTTCCATATCTATCTTTGCGCGCTTGGCTTCTTCCATCCTCACAAGCATCATCTTTTCCTGGCTTTGTTTCATGTCCTGCTGCATGTTGCGTATATAAGCGTCTGCCTGGATTGCCATCGAACCAGCAGAATCCATCTCTTTTACCTTCTTGAACTCCACTATGCTGGAAGGATAATCCTTGGATCTGTAATATTCCATAGCATTTTCAAATACAGCCTTTATATTCTGCTCTTTCTCGTATAATTCTCTTTTCTTAGAGTATAATTCTACCTTTTTCTTTATCTGCTTTTCACTCGTAATTTTCTCTCTTTCTTTTACAGCAATAGTCTCTGCTTCGCTTACAACGTCTTTCTCTTCACTTGTAATTTTCTCTCTTTCTTTTTCAGCAATAGTCTCTGCTTCGCTTACAACATCCTTTTTCATCTTTTCCCATTTTTTTTCTTCCATGATCATTAGTTCTTTCATGCGGGCTTTGGATTTTTCAATGTATATCTCTGCAAAAGGCGTAAAATAAACATCGTTATTCGCCTTTTCTACGTCTATTAATTTTTCAAATATCATGACTGCTTCCTTATATTTGCCTGATTCAAACAAGGACATCGCTTCTTCAAAATATCTTCTGAGATCAAACTTTGACATAAGAGCAGTCCTAACGAAAGAAGAATCCACTGAAGCAAATATCCTGCAAGGCAAACACTCCAGCGTTATAAACGCTGCGATTATTAATGCTATATAAAACAACCTCTTATTTTTTCTCATTTATACCCTCTACCTTATCAGGGGCTTCTTTTTTTTCTTCTATCTTTTCTTCTTTAAGAGTAGATATTGTAATCTCTTCTCCGTCCTTTTTCTTGAGCCGGATTTCCTTTTCGTCTATACTTAAAACAGTATAGTTACCTGCCATATCGCCTTCCTTAACGGAAAAGCTCTTGCCTGTATTCTGATCCTCTACAATAACAATAACTCTGGCTCCAAGCATCATCCTGCCTTTATAAACAAACATAGGCTTTGCAGGCTCTTCTTCTTTTAAAGGTATAATGTCTCTGCCACCTTCATCTTTTACCTCAGAAACAGGCCTGAAGAAAATACTCCTTTTCATTAGGGCTGGGTAATCTTCTGATGTCTCCTGCTTCTTTAATCCTTCTATGTCCCAGTTATCTTTGGCCACCTTTTTTTTGGATTTTGCTTTTTCTGTCACAGACTCAATATCCTTTAAAAACTCATCGGATAATTGTTTTTTCTTTTCCTGAACATTAAAACCTATGCCTATCGTAGCAACTAATACAGGCACAAGAAGCCAGAATATAGCTTTCTCTTTTGCGATCATTTTTCTTGCCTCGCTATCATAAAAGTACTCAACACCATGCTTATCTCAACTTCTCCCGAAGCAGATTCTATGCTTTTCACGTGTAATTCTTTTACGCTGATCGTAGGGCTCGCATTTTTAAGTTCCAACAAAAGATTAATAAGAGCTTTCGTATCTGTCTTTATCGAAATTTGAATTGGCAGTTCGGTATAAAACAACTCCTTTGAAACAGGCTCTATATATTCAATAGATCTGAGTGTTTTTAAGGCATAGATATTGGAGTTCTGGCTTTTCAGAAGCACGCCAACTGCAAATTCTATTATCTCAAGCTGCCTCAGAAGCACAGGCACCATATTGTCTTTGGGAAGGCCCTCCCCGAATCCAAGATTTTCAGGAAGTTTTGCGCCTTTTGCCCCTGCTTCCAGTTCGAACTTCTTCATGGTAAAGTGAAGCTTTTCAATAAAATAAAGGCCTGCTTCTGCATCCTTTTCTGATAACCTTGCCTTCTTTGGGTCTATAAACTCCGCTATGTTGAAAAACTTCTCTTTCAAAGAGATATTATCTTTATCCATCTTGGCAAAACTTTCTTTCGAAGGCACTGTGCCTGTAAGTATAATAAATTTTTTCATCTCACTTATCTTCCGCTCCAGCTCTTCATCTATTATTGAGCGGCCTTCTTTGAGGAACGGGCTGAGAAAGAATATATAAATTCCTGCTATTACAGCAAGAATTATAATACCTTGTTTTAGAATATTTTTTTCCCTTTGTGTTTTCAACATGCTAACTCCCCGCCAGGACAACATCCATAGTAACGCTGAATTTCACTATCTCTTCACCTGTCTCTTTATCGTTTTCCACGGAAGACGACATAGGCCGCACATCGCTAAAATCCGGCAACGCCTTAAGGCTTGATACAAAATTATTCACTGACTGATAAGAAAGCGCCTTTCCATTCATATCCATCCTGCCAAGACCGCTCTTTTCTATTGAGATAACGCCTGAGACATCAGTGATCCAGACATCTTTTGGCAACATCTCTGAAATAGATTTAAATATCCCGAGCCACACAGCCCTGGAAGAAGCTGTCTGGTACAGCGTATTCATTTTATCTCTTAAAATATTTTCCTCTTCGCGTATCTTTTTTATCTTCGGCTCATAGATTCTGTATGTTTCTATCATATCCTCTACCTTATCGAGTTTGATCTTTTTTATATGGTAATCCTGGCGCATAAAGATAGAAAAGCTTATAAGTATTAACACGCCTACAGCTATTGAAAGGCTGGAATAAATACGTTTATTGGAGGAAGATTCTTTCTCCGATAACGCTTCATTCAGAAAATTCACCTCTATCTTTAAATCAACCATGCCTCTGAGCGCAGCTCCTACAACCGTAGAAAATTGATTCTTAGATCCGCTTGCCTGGAGTTTTTGAAACACATCTTTAGATACTCTCAATTTTCTGAAAGGATCCATAACCTGCGGTTTTATGCTAAATTTGGAAATAATCGCAGCCTCTATGTTTTCCATAATACTGCCGCCACCCGTCAGAAAAAGCTGGCTTATCTTTTTCTCTTTCGGCGCATCCTCTCCTTGTTGCATAAAATAATATTCTAGGGATCTTTCCGCCTCTATCAGGAGTTCATCCACACCTTGCTCTTTCGCCTCTTCAATACGGTCACCTGCGATAGGAAAACTCCTTATCCATATATTACCTTTATTAAATATAATGAAATTGGTGGATTTTGCGCCTATGTCAAGAATTGAACTGATATTTTCATTATTATAATCCTCATTAAATGCCATGCAGTTATATACGCTTATCGGAGCTACATCTATTGATTCCGTAGATAATTTAACGGCCTTTAATTTTGAAATCATCTCCTCAACAAGATTCTTCTTTATCGCAACTATTACTGCCTTTTTAGGGGCAGATTTATTTTTATCCAAAAGCGACCAATCCCACATAACCTCGTTCAGGCTGAAAGGTATCTGGTTCTGGGCTTCGAATTTCATTGTCTGTTTTAATTTATCTTCTTTTATCTGGAGAAGCTTTACAAACCTCACAAAAACAGACTGGCCGTTTATTGATATATTTACAGACTTTGACTTTATGTTATTCTCTGTTAATAACTCAGATATAAGCTGGCTAGTAATTTTATCCCTATCTAGCTTCAGGTCTCTCGGGATTTCCTTTATGCCGATCTTGGTCAGCATAATGCTATCCTTTTCTTTTTTAAGTTCGACTAGCTTTATAAAATGCGCGCCTATATCTAAGGCTATTGAACTTGTCTTGAACTTGGTCATTTACCTTGCCCTTCCCATTATAACCCTGAGTTTCTTGATATCATCCTCTGTATATTCACGCCAGCCATTAAGGGTATTTCGCCTGGCAGACGGAAATAACTTTTTATTTTCGTATCTTATAAGGGTCTGTTTTGATATGCCAAGAAGTTGAGCGGTCTGGGTAACAGAGTAATATTTTTCTTTCATATATACCACCTCGCTATTTAATAACATGTTTACTCCTATAGACGATTTAGGCCGAATTTTTTAACTAATTCGGCCTTCTTTATAGACTCAAACACCCTATCGAAAAATAATATAGCTTGATAGGGGGTGGTATAACTATATACTACCTAATAGTGCTTGTCAAGGGCAGGACAAAAAAAAGGACAAAGTATGAAGGACTAAAGACTAGATAACTATTTGGAAATAAACGGGTTAGATTATTCTTCTTTCCAGAACTTGAAAGGCTTCTTTTTTTCAGATTCAGGCTTTATAACGCTTTTTTCGCTTATGGTCCATGTCCTTTCTGCAGGAGCAGGATCCATTTCACCAAGGTCTATTTTCGTATTCTTATTAACATCTTTAGCAGCCTGAACCTTGAAATAATGATTGCCATCTTTAAAATCCTTTCTGGTAACTGAAGTATCTTTTGACCAATTAGACCATTCCTCATCATCAAATTTCCATCTGAATAAGCAGTCCTCCACGCTTCCTTTAAAGGTAAAAAGCGCTTCTTTGGATTTTGTCAATAAACTAGGGCCGCTTGTAATTATGGTATCAGGAGCTATTATTATAAGCTCTATAGTATCGCTAAAGACCTCTGATTCGTTCCCAGCTGTATCTTTAAACTTTACATAAACTTTGCGCGTGCCGCTTATAGGCGCGAGCGCCCAGTTTTCTTTCTTTGTTTTGAACAGTTCCCACTGTTCAGTATCAAATACGCCATCATTTGAAATCACCATATTATCGACCTCTGTTGTAGAGTCGCTGGCTCCAAGACTAAGATTAACATATACAGAGTTTGTAACAGCATCCTGATTATTTATTATAACATATCCTGCCGGGCCTTTTGTATCAACCGTAAAGCTCCATACGAGCTGAGAGGTTTTATTGCCTACAAAATCAGCTACCTCGAGAGATATCACATTGCTGCCTTCACTGAGAGAAATAGAAGGCACATATATAATACTCTGGGCCTTCTCATCATAGGCAGCGTCCACTACAGATTTATTTATTTTCATATTTATAGCGCTTGAATCCACGCCGCTCTTATCATCAGTTGCGCTGATAGTGATTGTAGGTTTATCAGAGGCGAGTATTGAACCCTTGGAAGGAGAATAATTGCCTATAATAGGACTGCCTCTATCTATCCATAGTTCAAAGGAAGCTGTCTCTCCCCATACGCCAGCTGAATTTTCAGCCTTAAGATTAAACACCCTAACGCCATCTCCCAGGAGGTCAGAAGGGGTATGATAAAAAGCGCCTGATGTATCAGCCTGATTATCAGGCAAATCTCCCCACGCATAACTGTAACCAATCGGCTGCACGCCTTTCACAGGATATTCCCAGGACATATATGGGTTTCCGCACCCCTGCCACAATTGCGCAGGTATGTTACCGCCCCCAGTAGAGGTCTTTGCCCATATGATAGGAACTTCCAATTTTCCGATTGCGAGTTTAAATCCATTTGAGGCTACTTCCCAGCCTGAATAATCGTATCCATCGCTTACCCTCACCCGCCATTTGTAATCTATGTAACCTTCGGTGGTAGGAAGTATAGGGGTATTATATTCCTGGGATTTGGATTTAACAATGCCTGAGTCGACATCTATTGTTTTAAAATTATCTTTGGATATCTGAATCTGATAATAACGCTGAGGATCCTTATCTTTATCTGTAACCGCCCATTTCAGCGTTGGAGGATTATTAAACGTCACCTGGCCGTCGTTATAGGCAAGTATGGCTACATCAGGTATAGCGTTCCTAGTGGGAAGTAACCCTCCGTATATTTTATAACTTGTGCCAGTGGCAACGCTGGTTCCTAATGGGTAACCAAGGCTATTTTCTGCATTGTAACTTTTTGAAACCCCGCTGGCTCCTCCGCTATCTGCCAGGGCCGTATGTAATTTATAATTTTTACTGCTGGATATGCTGGCATCAGCAATGTTTGAAAAAATAAAAAAGACTGCTGTAAAAAATACAGCAGCCTTTGAAATAAAATATCCTTTGGGTTTAATCAGGTACATATTAAATTTGATTATATCCTAGTGGTATAAAAAATCAAGCATAATTTTTAACAATGTCAAGCCAATTTAGAAATGTCCGGTTTTTACCAAATTAGAAATGTCCTGTTTTTATTGTTTAGTTAATACCGGTTCTCCTTGCTTTTGTTTGTAATTTATAGCATTTAAATGCATGCTTTTATATAAGGGCCTTT
>JAHJQM010000005.1 GCA_018819285.1 Candidatus Omnitrophota bacterium | reverse complement strand
CCGGTATTAACTAAACAATAAAAACAGGACATTTCTAATTTGGTAAAAACCGGACATTTCTAAATTGGCTTGACAAATTGAAAAACTTGGGTTGACTGCGCAAGATGGGTTTGTTATAATATATACTTGGAAAAGAGGTAATAAATGATGAGAAAGGTTTGGATTTTATCGCTACTAGGAGCGATTCTTGTATCTCTGAGCATATTTACGTTTAATATCTTTGGCAAAGAAAATAACCAGGATCCAAAGGATGGCGTAACGAAGCTTTCAGAGAGAATAGACAGGGTTTTAAAGAATCAGGAAGACATAATCGCACGGCTCACTGACATACGCCAGGAGCTTGATATTATAAAAGTAAGGGCTTCGCGCAGGTAAGCTGAAGGGGGAGGCATGTTTTCTGGAAGCGAAGTCTCTATTCTTATAGCGTTTTCTGCAGGCGTTCTTTCGTTCCTTTCTCCTTGTATCTTGCCGCTTTTCCCGTCTTATATTACTTATATCACAGGTAGGTCTTTTGAGGATATAAAATCCTCTGGAAAGTCTTCTGATATAACAAAACTTACGGCGCTAAACTCTTTATTTTTTATTCTAGGGTTTTCAATAATTTTTGTATTGCTGGGAATAATGCTGTCATATTTTGGCAGTTTTTTTGGAATAAAAAGAATATGGCTTGAAAGGGTAGGAGGGGTATTAATAATTTTATTCGGCCTTAATATAATGGGTGTAATAAAAACAAGGTTTTTAAGCCAAGCAAAAGGGATTAGTTTAAAGAGAAAGAATTTCGGTTATCTGGGGTCTTTATTAGTAGGTATGGCATTTGCATTTGGATGGACACCATGCGTGGGGCCAATATTATCAAGTATCCTTATATATGCGACTACACTTGAAAGTTTGCCTAAAGCTACGACTCTTTTATTAGCCTATTCTGTGGGTCTGGGCCTTCCGTTTTTTATAGCGGGCCTTGCGATAAACCAATTTTTGTTTCTTTTCGCAAAGTTCAAGAACTTTATGCGTTTCGCGTCTTTAGTTTCAGGCGTATTTCTGATATTGGTGGGCACAATATTATTTTTCGGGCAGTTTTCCAGGCTTGCAGGCATATTCATGAAAGGGTAAAAATGAACAATAAGACTTTTACCATTGTTCTGGCAGTGATCGGAGCTATAATTGTTTTTGGGATAGTAAAGATTAATATCGCGCCTATAAAAACAGCACCTAAAAAAGAAATTCCACAAGAACTGAGCATAGCAAAGAAGTCATATTTAAAATCAGCTCCTGAATTTTCGCTTAAGGATGTGAACGGGAGAGAAAAAAAGCTTTCTGATTTTAAAGGCAAAGTTATTATTATTGATTTTTGGGCTACCTGGTGTCCGCCTTGCAGGGAAGAGATACCGCATTTTATAAGCCTTTATAATCAATACAAAGACCAAGGGTTGGAAGTAATAGGAATTGCTTTGGATTTTAACGGAGAGAAGGTGGTTCCAGAATTTGTGTCTAATAATAACATAAATTACACTATTTTACTTGGCAATGAAGAGGTGAGTGGTTTATACGGAGACATAAGAGCTATTCCAACTACTTTTATTGTGGATAAAGATGGCAATATCAGAAAAAAATATATAGGGTATAATGATAAAAGTACATTTGAAAGGGACATAAAGGAGCTTATATAATATGATAGTTACTAAGAAAAAACCAATCGAAGAGATATTAAAGATACTTGGCCCTGCGTCAAAAATTTTTATAATAGGATGCGGGGATTGCGCTACTACATGCCGCTCAGGCGGAGAGAAAGAAATTGTGGAGATGAAGGCTATGCTTGAGGCGAACGGAAAGACTGTTACGGGATGGGCAATGCCTGATTCTCCTTGCATAGCTAGCCAAATGAAACTTCATTTTGCCAAGAATAAAAAGGCGGCGGATGAAGCAGAAGTATTTTTGGCGCTTGCTTGTGGATTAGGAGCGCAATCTGTGCTTGAAAATGACAGGGCTAAAAGGCCTGTTTACATTGGTTGCGATACCATGTTCGGATCTATTTTAGATGCTACTGGTTATGGATTTTTTGAAAGATGCGCTATGTGCGGGGAGTGCGTTTTGAATACGACAGCAGGCATATGTCCTGTAACAAGATGCGCAAAAGGCCTTTTGAACGGGCCATGTGGAGGTTCTAATAAGGGCAAGTGTGAGGTTGATAAGAACAAGGACTGCGCGTGGGTATTAATTTACAACAGGCTGAAAGATTTAAACAAGCTGGATAGTTTGAAAAATGTAAAACCAGCAAAGGATTATTCCAAGATTAATAGGCCAAGGGAAATCATTCTTGGGAATAAGTCATAACAGAGGAGTAGTTATGGAAAGTTTTCACACACAATACAGCGAAAAGGTAATGGAGCATTTCAAAAATCCAAAGAATGTGGGCGAGATCCTTGACGCAGACGGGATTGGAAACGTAGGAAACCCTGTGTGCGGCGACATTATGAGGCTTTACATCAAGGTAAAGGATAACAGAATTACTGACGCAAAGTTTAAAACATTCGGTTGCGGAGCAGCGATAGCTACTAGCAGCATGGTTACTGAGATTGTAAAGGGAAAGACAATAGAAGAAGCGTTGCAGGTTTCCAACAAGGCTGTTGCGGAAGCGCTTGGCGGGCTTCCAAAGGTGAAAATGCATTGTTCTGTGCTTGCGGAAGAGGCCCTTAAATCAGCAATAGACGACTATTTGAAAAAGAACAAGAAATAGAGTTGTTGGCTATGGAAACAAAAGAGATTGTCAGAAAAAAGATGAGAATAAAAATAAGAAGTCAAAAAGGATTGGAAAGGAGACAAAGGAGCAAAGCTATACACAAAAAGTTATTTCTGAATGGAGATTTTTTAAAATCCAAATGCGTAATGCTTTATGTTTCCAAAAGAACTGGAGAGGTAGAAACAGGACCAATAATAAAAAAAGCCCTTACAATGGGCAAAAAAGTAGTTTTACCGGTTACATTGGCGAAGGATAAAAATATTAAACCTGTATATCTAAGGGATATCAAGAGATTGGAAAAAGGACCGTATGGCATTTATGAGCCAAAAGGACCCTTAAATAAAAAATCTGTAGCGTTGAAAGACATAGACCTGGTAATAGTGCCTGGAATAGCTTTTGACAAAAGCAACAACCGTATTGGACGCGGAAAGGGCTATTACGATAATTTTCTAAGACGCCTTCCAAAAGGCAGATCGAAGATAGGTCTTAGCTTCAGATTTCAGCTGCTTGATAAAATCCCTGCTACAAGAAGAGATGTCCCTCTCGCCAGTGTCATAACCGACTAACGCTGCTTTCACATAAAATAGCTGGGAGGTGTTGAGATGAGTTCGAATCTTAAAATAATAATTTATGCAATAGAAGTCCTGGTTTTTATCCTGATATTTTTCGCAGGGTATTTCATAAGGAAGTTTTTTGGAGAGAGACATCTAAAAGAGATGGAGGACAGGGCAAAAAAGAGCCTCGAGGATTCCAGGAAAGAATTTGAGAACAGAAAAAAAGAGGTAGAGCTGGAAGTAAAAGATCTGAAGTTCAAGATACAGTCAGACTTTGAACAAACTACAAAAGATAGACGCCAGGAGATGACCAATCTTGAAAAAAGGCTTGTGCAAAAGGAAGAAAATATAGATAGAAAAGTGGATATCCTTGACAGAAAAGAAAAGGAAATACAGAGAAGAGAATCTCTTTTGGTGGACAAGGAAAAATCCATTGAATCAAGGCATAACGAATTTTTAAGGCTTATTGAAGAAGAAAAAGTGAAACTGCAAAGGATATCCGGCTTGAGCGTTGAAGAAGCAAAGAAGCTGTTTTTACAGAGAGTGGAGACTGATGCTCAAAGAGAAGCGCAAATACTTTTTAAAGCAATAGAGGACAGGACCAGGGAATCTGCGGATAAAAAATCCAAGGAAATTCTTTCGCTCAGCATGCAGAAGTGCGCCGCAGAACATGTTATAAATACTACTGTATCTGTTGTAAATTTACCAAACGACGAGATGAAAGGCAGGATTATAGGAAGAGAAGGCCGCAATATTCGGGCGCTTGAAATAGCCACAGGAGTGGATGTGATTATTGATGATACCCCGGAAGCTGTAATACTTTCTGGTTTTGATATTGTGAAGCGCGAGATAGCAAGGATAAGTTTAGAGCGGCTTTTGCAGGATGGACGTATTCACCCTGGTCGCATAGAAGAAGTTGTCAATAAAGTCAAACAGGAAATGGAAGTTAATATTAAAGAAGAGGGAGAGAGGACACTTTTTGAATTAGGGCTGCAAAAGATACATCCTGAAATAGTGAGGCTTATAGGCAGGTTAAAATACAGGACTAGCTACGGGCAAAATGCGCTTCAACATATGAAAGAGGTAAGCGTTATTATGGGAGTTATGGCAGGAGAACTTAATTTGGATGTGACTCTTGCAAAACGAATAGGGCTTTTGCATGATATAGGCAAGGCAGTGACTCATGAAGTGGAAGGCCCACATGCAAAGATAGGCGCAGACCTGGCCAAAAAATACGGCGAGGCACCGGATATTATAAATGCAATAGCGTCCCATCATGAGGAAGAGGCGCCTGGGACTATTTATGCAGTGCTTTTGCAGGCTGCGGATACTGTTAGCGCTACAAGGCCAGGCGCAAGGCGCGAGTCCCTTGAGAATTATATAAAGCGGCTTGAAAAACTGGAATCTATCGCTGATTCATTTAAAGGTGTTGAGAAGGCATTTGCAATACAGGCCGGGAGAGAGATAAGGGTGGTTGTACAGCCTGAAAAGATAAGTGACCTTCAGGCTATGGGATTAGCCAGGGAGATAACAAAGAAAATAGAAGAAGGTCTTGAATATCCCGGGCAGATAAGAGTTACTGTGATACGCGAAACAAGAGCAGTGGAGTACGCTAAGTGAGAATACTGTTAATAGGCGACATAGTCGGGAGCCCTGGCAGAGAAGCTGTCAAAAAGATAGTGCCGGGATTGCGCAGGGAAAGGGATATTGATTTTGTCATTGCTAATGCAGAGAATGTTGCAGGAGGCTCAGGGCTTACCCCTGAAACAGTAGATGAACTGTTTCAGAATAAGATAGACGTTATAACTTCAGGAGACCATGTCTGGAAGAAAAAGGAGATATATGAGAGGCTTTCAAAGGACAATCGTATTTTAAGGCCTGCGAATTATCCTCAGACTTCTCCTGGCTCAGGCATGACAGTTGTCTCTCTGGAGAACGGGAAAAAGGTGGCTGTGATAAATCTTCTTGGCAGGGTTTTTATGCATCCGGTTGACTGCCCTTTTACAGCAGCTGAGAAAGAGATCGAAAAAATCAATAGAGTTACAAAGATCATTTTAGTGGATATGCACGCAGAAGCTACCAGCGAAAAAATAGCCATGGGAATATTCTTGGATTCTAGAGTCAGCGTTGTATTCGGCACTCATACGCATGTTCAAACAGCAGATGAAAAGATATTTTCTCAGGGTACTGGATATATCACTGATTTAGGCATGACAGGGCCTCAAGATTCAGTAATAGGCAGAAGAAGCGATGCAATCGTAGAGCATTTTTTAACCCTTCTGCCGAAAAAATTTGAAATAGCGGATAAAAACTTAGAGTTGCAGGGAGCTATAGTGAAGATAGATGATGAAAGCGGCAAGTGTCTTTTGATAGAAAGGGTAAAAGAAAAGATAGAGAATTATCGTTAATATGGAAGATAAGGGAAGATATATTTATACAGTAAGCCAGTTGAGCGCCAGCATAAAAATAGTGCTGGAGGACTCATTCCAAAGCATATGGATTGAAGGAGAGATATCGAATTTTGACAGGCCCTCTTCGGGCCATTTTTATTTTACATTAAAGGATGAAAAAAGTGAATTAAAATGCGTATTTTTTAAAAACAGTAACGAAAAGATAAAATTTGAAATAAAAGACGGCATGCAGGTTTTATGCTGCGGAAGAATCAGTATATATGAAAAAAGAGGCGTTTATCAGCTTTATGTAACAAAGATGGAGCCAAGGGGCGTAGGAGAGCTGCAGCTTGCATTTGAACAACTGAAAGAAAAACTTTTCAAGGAGGGGCTTTTTGAAGAGGGGCATAAAAAAGAGATACCTCTTCTTCCTGAAAGAATAGGGATAGTAACCTCTATTACAGGCGCTGCTGTAAGAGATATCCTGCATGTTTTAAATAAAAGATTTTCTAATGTAGAGGTGATTATTAATCCTGTAAAAGTCCAGGGAGATAGGGCAAAGGAAGATATTGCCTCTGCAATAGAAGAATTCAACGCTCTTAAAAATGTGGATGTCATGATAGTTGGGAGAGGAGGCGGAAGCTTAGAAGATTTATGGGCTTTTAACGAAGAGATAGTGGCAAGGGCCATATATAATTCAAAGATACCTGTTATAAGCGCAGTTGGCCACGAGATAGATTGGACAATAAGCGATTTTGTAGCGGATATGAGAGCGCCGACTCCTTCGGTGGCAGCGGAGATAGTTATAGCTAAGAAAAGCGAACTCTCAGACAGGCTAGACGAGATAGAAAAAAAGATTACAGATTTTCCTATAGATATAGTTAGGGAATACGAGCAGAGGTTAGATGAGATAGGAGATGACCTGGTCTTGAGGTTTAGGCATTATATGGAATTAAAAGAAGAAAATTTTAAATTGCTTTCAGAAAAATTAGGCATACTTAGCCCCGTTGGAATTTTAGATAGAGGCTATAGCATTAGTTTCAAACTTTCCGATAGAAAGATAATAAAAAATAACAGGGATATTAAAAAAGGGAATTTGATAGAGACGAGGGTTTCGAAGGGTAGTTTTATAAGCAGGATTGAGTAGGAGGACATATGGCAAAAGAATTAAAATTTGAAGAGATGATGAAAAAGCTGGAAGAGATTGTAAGTGAGCTCGAGAGCGGGAATATGCCTCTAGAAGAGTCATTAAAAAAATATGAAGAGGGAGTAAAATTGATCCAGGCTTGCAGAAAAAAGCTGGACGAAACAAAACGTAAAATAGAAGTACTTATTAAGAAAGACGGCAAGGTTACGCTGGAACCTTTTAAAGAATGATCGCATGGATATTGAAAACTATATATTAGATAAAAAGAAGATAATAGATAGGACTTTGGATAGATACCTTCCTTCATGTTCACTGAAACCCCAGATTATACACAGGGCCATGAGGTATTCAGTATTTCCAGGAGGCAAAAGAATAAGGCCTATATTCGCTGTTGCAGGATTTGAGGCGTGCGGAGGGAAAGGTAATTCGATAATACCTGTTGCGTGCGGCATAGAATTAGCGCATTCCTATACCCTTGTGCACGATGATATGCCATGTATGGATGATGATAATTTCAGGCGCGGCAAGAAAACATGCCATAAAAAATACGGAGAAGATATAGCGCTTCTGACAGGGGACGGACTTCTGACGCTGGCATTTCAGGTGATAGCAGAATCAGGCAGCATAGAGGCAGTAAAAGAGATAGCAAAAGCAGTTGGGACTCGCGGCACAATAGGCGGACAGGTCGCGGATATATTGGCTCAAGGCTCAAGGCTCAAGGCTCAAAGAAAACATATCGAATACATAAATCTTAATAAGACAGCAACGCTATTTGAAGTTGCAGTTAAATCAGGCGGGATTATTAAAGGCGCAAGCGAGTTGGAAATAAATGCCCTTAGTAATTTCGGCAGGCATATAGGCCTTACCTTTCAACTTCTGGATGACATAAAAGATAAAGATGGCTATGTGAAACTTTATGGTGAGAAACGCACAAAAGAAAAAGCTGAACTCTTAGCAAGAAAAGCAAAGAATTATTTGAAAATTTTCGGCAAAAGAGTAGATAGATTGTCAGAACTAGCTGATTTAATATTGAACTCAGCGCCTAATTAATAAACAACTTTACACTTGTGACATTGTCAGAAGTGTAAAGTTGTTTGGGTCTATGCAAAAATATGACACAGAGATTGTTGGATAATATAAATAGCCCACTAGATTTAAAGAAACTCAGCGTAGATAAATTACCTATTTTAGCGCAGGAAATACGCGATGCTATCATAAATACGGTGGCTTCTTCAGGCGGACATCTGGCGTCAAGCCTTGGCGCGGTAGAGCTTATTATAGGAATACATTACTGTTTAAACGCGCCTGAAGATATTATTATATGGGACGTGGGGCATCAGGCATATGCCCATAAGATTTTGACAGGAAGAAAAGATAGATTTTTCACGCTTCGTAAGACAGGGGGTTTAAGCGGATTTCCGAATAAATATGAAAGCGAGTATGACGTATTTACCACAGGCCACGGCTCAACTTCTATTTCTACAGCGCTTGGTATGGCTGCGGCAAGAGATATGGAGCAGAAAAATTATAAAGTTGTGGCAGTTATAGGAGACGCGTCTCTCGGAGGAGGAATGGCATTGGAGGCATTAAATCACGCAGGCCATTTGCGTAAAAACATGCTGGTTATCCTGAATGATAACGAGATGAGTATATCCAAAAGCATTGGGGCGTTGAGTAAATATTTAAATAGAATCATTACGGCGCCTGCGTATAACAAGATAAGAAAAGATATTGAAGGCCTTCTTTCAAAAGTTCCTCGCTTTGGTTTCAGCGTTATACGTTCAGCAAGAAGGCTGGAAGAAGGGCTTAAAAATCTTCTTGTCCCTGGAATGCTTTTTGAAGAACTTGGGTTCAGGTATTTTGGGCCGATTGACGGAAATGACGTGACAGCGGTTATAGATACCATGAAAAATATTATAAACCTGGATGAGCCTATTCTGTTGCATGTGGTTACAAAAAAGGGAAAAGGCTATAGTTTTGCAGAAAACGTCCCTGAAAAATTTCACGGCATATCTAGCTTTAATGTTAATACGGGCGAGAAAATAGCCGTAGTGAAAGATGTTGTGCCTGAAGAAAGTTTCACAGAGGCATTCGGCAATAAAATAGTAGAAAGCGCTAAAGATAATAAAAGGATAGTAGCTATAACAGCTGCAATGCCGGAAGGCACAGGCCTTGATAAATTTGCGAATTTTTTTCCTGATAGATTTTTTGACGTAGGCATGGCTGAACAACATGCTGTGGGGTTTGCAGCGGGCTTGGCAAGAGCTGGTTTTAAACCCGTGGTGGCCATATATTCTACTTTTCTACAGCGCTCTTACGACCAGTTACTCCATGATGTGTGCCTCCAGAATTTAAATGTAGTTTTAATGCTTGATAGGGCAGGCCTTGTGGGAGAAGACGGGCCTACACATCACGGGGCATTTGACATAAGTTATATAAGGCATTTGCCGAATATTGTGTATATGGCCCCAAGAAATGAAGAAGAATTGAATAATATGTTTAGCTGGGCTGTTTCTTATGATAAAGGCCCTGTTGCAATAAGATATCCGCGTGGCACAAGTTACAAGTATTGTTCGAGCAAGTCCGTCATTACAACATTGGCGGATGAGTCGAGAACTCCTATAATTTTAGGCAAAGGAGAACTATTAAAAAAAGGCAAAGATGTTACAATAGCGAGTATTGGTTATATGTCTAACATCGCATTGGAAGCAGCATCTTTTTTAATGAATGAAGGTATAGATTCCGAGGTTATAAACACAAGATTTATAAAGCCCATGGACATAGAATTAATAACGCAGTCAGTTTTTAAGACAGGCAGATTGTTTACAATAGAGGAAGGCGTTCTTGAAGGAGGGTTTGGTTCAGGCGTTTTAGAATTAATCATTGATAAAATAAAGAAAGATATTATAATTAAAAATATAGCCTTGCCTGATAAATTTATTGAACATGGAGACAGGGCTTTATTATTAGATAAGTACGGACTGTCCTCTAAAAAAATAGCAGAAACTATAAAGAATAACTATGGCAAAGATAAAGATTGATATAGAGAAATGCAAGGGTTGTGGGCTTTGTATTTTATATTGTCCAAAAGGCCATATAAAACAATCCAAGTCGCTCAATAAAAAAGGCGCGTATCCTGTTGAATTTATAGAAAAAGACGGATGTTCAGGGTGCTCTTTTTGCGCAATTATATGTCCTGATCTATGCATAACGATTTATAAATAAACCTCGTAGGTTGGAAATGAAAAAAGTCTTAATGTGCGGAAATGAAGCGATTGCAGAGGCAGCTATAATAGCAGGCTGCAGGTTTTACGCAGGATACCCTATTACGCCTCAAAATGAAATACCTGCTTATATGTCAAAGCGCATGCCAGAGGCAGCAGGAGGAATTTTTATACAATCCGAAAGCGAGCTTGCGGCCATAAATATGGTATTCGGCTCGTCGCTTACAGGCACAAGGGCAATGACATCTTCTTCGAGCCCTGGTATAAGTTTAAAACAGGAAGGAATATCTTATCTGGCAGCATGTGAGCTTCCGGCTGTTATTGTTAATATTATGAGAGGCGGACCGGGATTAGGCAATATCGGGCCAAGCCAAAGCGATTATTTTCAGGCAGTTAAAGGCGGAGGCCATGGCGATTATCACCAGATAGTTATTGCGCCAGCATCTGTGCAGGAGATAGCTGATTTAACAATGCTTTCGTTTGACCTAGCGGATAAATACAGAATGCCTGTTATGATACTGGGCGATGGAATATTAGGTCAAATGATGGAGCCAGTGGAATTCAAGGCCGTAACAAAGCCTCAAATCAAAAAAGACTGGATATTGGACGGGTGCAAAGGAAGAAAGCCAAGAATTATAAAGTCGCTTATTCTGAACGAAGCAGCGCTTGAAAAATTTAATTTAAAATTGCAAAAAAGATATAAAGAGATAAAGAATAAAGAGCAAAGATGCGAAGTTTTGTATGGAGATGACAGCGAGATAATGTTGGTTGCTTATGGTACATCTAGTAGAATATGTAGAAGCGTTGTGGAAAATATGCGTAAGAAAGGTAGATCGATAGGCATGATTAGGCCGATAACATTGTGGCCGTTTCCTGAAGATGCGTTTAAGAAACTGGGAAAAAATGTTAAATCATTTTTAGTAGTGGAGATGAGCTGCGGCCAGATGATAGAAGACGTGAAGCTGGCCATAGATTGCACGAGGCCTGTGTATTTTTACGGCCGCACAGGCGGCGAAATCCCGTCTGAAGACGGAATAATCAAAGCAATAGAAAATTACTAAGATCAAGACCAGGTCTTGATCTTAGTAATTACTGTGCTCAAGACCTGGTCTTGTAAATGTATGGATAAGATTTTTAAAAAACCGGAAAGCATCAGGAATGCAGGCACTCACTATTGTCCGGGATGCGGCCATGGCATTGTGCATCGCGTTATATGCGAGGTTGTAGATGACTTGGCTATAAGAGAAAAACTTATAGGAATCGCGCCTGTAGGGTGCGCTGTTATAGCGTATGATTACTGGGATTTTGACGTGACAGAGGCGGCGCATGGCAGAGTTCCTGCGGTTGCTACTGGTATAAAACGATCGCTTCCTGACAGGATAGTGTTTGGTTATCAGGGCGACGGAGATCTAGGAGCCATAGGGACAGCTGAGATAATACATGCGGCAAATAGAGGCGAAAACATTACAATTATATTCGTTAATAATACAGTATATGGCATGACCGGTGGACAGATGGCGCCAACCACTATTTTGAAACAGAAAACCGCGACTACGCCTTCAGGCAGAGAACAAAAGATTCACGGTTTTCCTTTAAAGGTATGCGAATTATTATCTGTATTGCCGGGCGTTGTGTATGCGGAAAGAGTTTCTATTCATAACCCGCAGAATGTTTTAAAGGCTAAAAAGGCGATAAAAAAGGCATTTGAAAATCAGATAAAAGGCCTGGGTTTTTCAATTGTTGAGGTTCTTTCTCCGTGCCCTACGTATCTCGGTCTTTCTCCGCAGGATGCAGTGAAATGGATAGGAGGAGAATTGACAAAGGAATACCCCTTAGGTATATATAAAGGTGTAGCGTGAAAGAAGAAATAATATTCGCAGGTTTCGGCGGTCAGGGCATCATGTTTATGGGTAAGGCCATTGCTTATGCAGCCATGAATGAAGGGAAATATGTTACATGGATACCTTCTTATGGCGCAGAGGTAAGAGGCGGCACAGCATATTCTATGGTGGTTATTTCAGACAAGGCTATTGCTTCCCCTCTTATTAAAGATCCTACTATATGCGTTGCTATGAACAGCCCCTCTCTCAGAAAATACGAAGCAAAAATAAAAACAAACGGGTTGCTTGTAGTAAACAAGTCTATCATAGATATTAAGCCTGAAAGAAAAGACCTGGAGATTTTGAATATTCCAGTTACAGAGCTCGCTTCAGAAGCAGGCGATCACAGGATAGGCAATATGGTTGCTCTTGGGGCATTGCTCTCGAAAAGAAAAGTCGTTAATCCGGAGTCATTAATAAATGGACTTAAGGATATTGTTTCCAGCACTTATCATAACCTGCTTCCCATCAATGAAAAAGCAATAAGAAAGGGTTTTGAATATGGTTCGCGTTAGATTTGCTCCAAGCCCGACAGGCTATCTGCATATAGGAAGCGTCAGGACAGCGCTTTTTAATTGGCTGTACGCAAGATCTCAAGCCGGCGTATTTATATTGAGAATAGAAGATACTGACCAAAAACGCTCAAGCGATGTTTACCTGGAAGAAATTATCACAGATTTAAAATGGCTAGGGTTAAATTGGGACGAAGGGCCTTATTTTCAGACAAAAAGATTTGATATTTACAGATCTTATGCCCAGAAGCTGCTTGAAAAAGAACTAGCCTATAAAGACGGAGAAGCAATTATTTTTAAGATACTGGATGAAAAGATAAAAATATACGATCTTGTGCATGGTGAGATAGAGGTGGATAATACCCTTATAGATGATCTTGTGTTAATGAAATCAGACGGAAGCCCTGCGTATAACTTTGCGTGCGTTATAGATGATATAGAGATGCAGATATCGCATGTGATAAGGGGGGATGATCATATTTCAAATACCAATAAACAAGTGGCGCTTTATAACGCGCTTGGAGTAAAGCCTCCTAAATTTGCGCATATACCTTTAATATTAGGACCTGATAAAGCGCCTCTATCCAAGCGTTTTGGCGCTGTTTCGATAACTGATTACCGCAGTATGGGCTATCTGCCGCAGGCAATCATAAATTACCTTTCACTTTTAGGGTGGTCGCCGGGAGATAACAAGGAATTTATGAGCGTGAGCGAGATTGTAAAAAGATTCAGCCTGAAACGCATAAATAAAACAGGCGCTGAATTTAATCAGGATAAACTAAGATGGATCAACGGAGAGCATATAAGAAAACTTTCTCTAGATGACTTTGTAAAGATAGGGATGGATTTTATCAGGCCTGAATGCGACGAGGCGTGGTTCAGGAAATTTGCAGAGCTTTATCATCACAGGGTTAAGACCTTGGTTGAATTCAAAGAAGAGTTCGGCATATTTATGTCAGATGATGTGCAGTACAATCAAGATGCAGTAGAAAAATTTTTGAAAAAAGACAAGGTTTCAAGTATACTAAGCATAACAAGAGAACGGCTTGAAAAATTGGACCCCTTTACGCAGGAAAATATAGAAAAAGAATCCAGAGACCTGATAGAGGAGTTGAAGATAGAAAGCGCTGATCTGATACATCCGTTAAGGGTTGCAGTGACAGGCAAGGCTGTTTCAGCAGGCGTATTCGAAGTGCTGGCTCTTCTGGGCAAGGACAGAGTCGTAACAAGGTTGGAGCGCGTCTTAACTCAAACATAAAGATTATGGAAGAGAATAGAAAATTTGTAAGGATAGAATGGCCTGTTATAATAAAATATAAAACCATAGAGGAGCCTCGCGCTCAGGATCAGATTGTAGGCAGAGATATAAGCGAAGGCGGGGCGCGGTTTATAGTTTACGAACGGCTTATGAAAGGCACTAAATTAGAAGTGCAGCTTGAAGTGCCTTTTGATTCAATGCCTTTATTTGCTAAAGGCGAAGTTATGTGGATAAAAAAAGTAGGCGAGGAAAATGCCAAGATGTTTGAGATAGGAGTAGTTTTTAAAGGCGTTAGCCAGAATGACCAGAAACGGCTCAAGATGTATATCGAGAATGAAATAAAGGAAAGAAGAAAGACATAGATTTTTTGGAGGATCGTCTAATGGTAGGACACAGGTCTCTGGAACCTGTTGTGATGGTTCGAATCCATCTCCTCCAGCCACACTTATCGTAAGTTATTGCGAATAATATAATTACGTAAAAATAGACTCAGCCAAAAAGTCAGGCTGTTTTATCTTTATAAGGTGTTAGTTCTTAGATGCGAAATATTGTAAAATGCCATGTTTAGGGTAGGGGGGGCGTCAAACACAGACGGCGAGGAACAACAACAAAGAATGAGTTATGGCATATAAAATAACATATCTGAATACGGAAGGAACGAGCATCGTTGACGAACGCGGAAAGCGCATCGTCCTAAAAGGCCTGAACCTTGGTGGC
Organism: Candidatus Omnitrophota bacterium; assembly: GCA_018819285.1. Lineage (GTDB taxonomy): Bacteria > Omnitrophota > Gorgyraeia > Gorgyraeales > Gorgyraeaceae > UBA10183. Next base: position 14,940 of record JAHJQM010000005.1, on the reverse strand, counting down.
TGGCTCATGATGGAAGGCTATATGTTCGGCGGCCGCAATATCTCGGAGCACGAGCTGCGCGCATCCATCGAGAAGAAGCTGGGCAAAGACGCGCTTGCGGAGTTCACAAGAGCGTTCCGCGATACATTCATTCGCGAGGACGATATCAAGACTATAAAGAGTTGGGGCGCTAATTGCATCAGGATACCGTTTAATTACCGCCTGATAGAATTTGAGGATAGGACGTTTGGCTTAAACAAGGAGGGGCTGTCTTATCTTGACCGCGCCGTGGAGTGGTGCGAGAAGAATAATATTTATTGCATCCTTGACATGCATGCGGCGCCGGGCGCGCAGAATTCTGCGTGGCACTCCGACTCCTACGGAAAGGCAGAGCTATTTACCAGCGAATCAAATAAGGACCGCTACTTAAGGTTGTGGCATTTCTTAGCGGACCGCTATAAAGGATCTAGCGCTGTAGCCGGATACGACGTGCTGAATGAGCCCGTAGTCGGGCTTCCGGAAGAGGGAGCAGTAAAGGATCTCTATAACAGAGTCGTAAAAGAGATACGTGATACCGACAAAAAACATATCATATTTCTTGAGGGCAACATCCTGGCCCAGCGTATCAACTTTATGGGCAAACCCGCCGACCACAATACGGTTTACAGCATTCATACTTACCAGCCGCTTGACTTTACTCACAACTTCGAAATAGGATTAAAATATCCGGGTAAGGCACATAGTATAATGTGGGATCGCAATAGCCTTGAACTTCTTGCTAAGACGTATATAAGTTTTATGAACAAGCACAAGGTGCCGCTATATGTGGGCGAGTTTGGCGTGAATGCCCGAGACGGCCATGCCGGAGAAGTAAAGTGGGTGAAGGATATCATTAGTATCTTCACTGAGAATCATTTTAGCTGGACGTACTGGACTTACAAGACGATAGCAAATTACGCGTTCCCCGACGGTATATATAGGTATCTTGCTAATCCTGCGTGGGTAAATAGGCAGGGGCCTGTATCGGGATGCGAGACCTTTGCCGAATTGTGGCCAAAGGAAAAGGGCAGAATGACGCTCTCGTGGCGGACGGAGAATTTTGTCCGCAACGATAAGATATACGCTGTATTGCGAAAGTACTTTTTATAAACAGAAATAACTGGGTCAGACATCAAAACTAAAAACTAATAAGGGGCTAGGGGCGCTTTCATTCCGTGATTCAATAGAAAATTTAAAGATATTCTGAGAGACGGTGACATCAGGTTTTCGCTTCCAACGGAGAAAGAATTGGAAAAGAGAGAATATCTTGAGTTACCTCGGCTTGTAATGAACTTCATATCTTGTAATGCAGCTGTATAAAATTTCTTGGAAAGTTTTGTTGTGCGTGGTAAAATATAACCCAGGGGAGATGTAGTCGCAGAACTTTTTATTATACATGAAAACGATAAAGCAAAAGAAAACGAAAAAGCTGTTATCGAAAAATAAAATCCAAAACGGAAAGCGCGTGCATCTTAAAGGATTAGTTGCTGGTTTACGTAAAGATCGCAGCTATTTGAAACATAAAATTCAACAGCAAACCGATGAGTTGAAGGTAAAGAATGGGGAGTTAAGGAATGGGGCAGAGAAGCAGATAAGGTCAGAAGCGCGGATGCAGTTCGATACTGCCTTGATACTGGAAAAAGATATAGAGATTATTAAACAACGCGAGGAGCTTTTACATGTCACCAGGGTAGGAAAACTCGCGGAATTCGTTTCGTCCTTGGCTCATGAAATTAGCCAGCCTCTTACAGCTATCCTTTCTTACGCTCAAGCTGCTCAACGGATGCTCTTAAACAGAGAACCAGAAATACAGAAGATTCTTTCGTACATCGTTAATGATGATAAGCGGGCGACTGAGGTTATTAAGCGATTGCGGTCACTCTTAAAGAAGAGTGTGCCTGAAATAAAACCGCTAGACATAAATAACCTTATTAATGAAACTATTATGCTTATTGCTACTGATGCCGCTGTAAGGAACAGTGTCATTAAAACTGAGTTGGACGCTAATCTTCCACTTGTCCGTGGCGACAAAATACAGCTGCAGCAGGTCCTCCTGAATCTTATCAGCAATAGTTTCGATGCTTTGGAGAGCAGTCAAAATTCCAGAGAAATATTGATTCGCACATCACGTAAAGATACCGACACGATTATCGTAGCGGTAAAGGATTCTGGATGCGGAATCCCCACGCAAAATATACCTAAGATCTTCACTCACTTTTTTACGAGCAAACCAGATGGTTTGGGCATGGGGTTGTCTATCAGCCGTTCCATCGTTGAGTCGCATGGCGGACAATTAAATGCAGAGAATAATTCCGATCACGGCGCAACCTTTTATTTTACAATTCCTGTTGATATAAAGGATGCCTAAGTGAATAATCCTGGACATACTATCTATATAGTTGATGACGATGTTTCTGTATGCAGGGCCCTATCCTTATTGTTAAAATCACACGGGTTTAAGGTTAAGACGTTTATACGCGCAGAAGACTTCTTGGCATTTAAGCATCTTAGACAGCCATCCTGCTTGGTTTTGGATATCCAGTTGCCTGATATCAATGGACTTAGCCTTCAAGATGCTATGGCAGACCGAAAACTTACTATTCCTATCATCTTTATCACAGGGCATGGGGATATCCCGATGAGCGTGAGAGCTATGAAGGCCGGAGCAATAGACTTTCTACTCAAGCCGTTCACTGAAAAAAAACTGTTTAATGCCATTACACAGGCTCTCTCAAAAAACAAAATTCAAATTAAAGAACAAGCCGAAATATCAAAAATAAAGCGACGCATCAAGACCTTGTCTCCGCGAGAACTGGAAGTTTTTCAACTCGTAGCCAAAGGGATGTTAAGTAAACAGATTGCCTTCAAGCGGGGAATCTCCCTCCAAACGATCAAGGTTCACCGCAGCCGGGTCATGCAGAAGATGCAGGCTAAAACTGTAACAGAACTTATCCATTTCGCCCAAAAAGCAGGCCTCACCTCTTCTCAAGGCTAATACCTTCTTAGTAACTTCAAAGACAAAATTTTCTACACGAGACCGTGAAATTCCAAGATGATACCCAGGTACAATTGATTTAATCCCTGTTGATCCTATAATGACACCATGAAACTAGAAAAATTGTGTCTTAAGAAGGGCGGAGAAGTGTTATCCGAGAATAAGCAAATTTTTATTGTGGATGATGACGAATCAGTATGCCGCGCGCTCAGCATCCTTTTGGCTACGTACGGATTTAACGTGGATATATTTAATTCCGCTGAGGAATTTTTTAACGCTGTGCCCAATAGTATTCCCGGTTGTTTGATCTTGGACATCCATATGTCTGGACTGGATGGATGGGAAACGCTGCAACGTCTTCTTACATCAGGATCTAGTCGTCCGGTAATTATGATTTCTGCGGATAAAAATGAAAGGCTTCAAGAGAGGGCTTCAAAAGGAGGGGCCATGGGTTTTTTACAAAAACCGTTTAATGACCAGGCGTTAGTCGATTTAATTAATAAATGCAAAAACTAAAAAATAGAAAGAGAGGTGTTCTATGAACACAAACTATTGTCCAAGGGTGCTTATAGCGGTTGTAGCCGCTCTACTAGTCACCAGCATGTCTTTGCATGCTTCCGATAAAGCAGGGGATGTAAAAGTTATCAAGGTTTCGGGAGAAATTGCGCAGATAGATGTTTCTCTCGGCAAGCTGCTGTTGGAACTAGATGCATCCCGGGATAAAAAAGACCCGACAAGGTACAAAATTAATCAGAATGACACCCGTGTAGTTGACCCACAAGATAAGAAGTTTCTAAAACTCGAAGATTTGCAGGTAGGCCAACATGTCACAGTTGAATTTAATTATATTCAAGGCGAGCTGGGAATACAGCCGGTTGCCCAAAAAATTATCGCTGAACCTATGCCGAAGCCTATTTTCCAGGAAGTTTCTGGCGAGCTTAAAGCTATAGATGACCAATCCGGGACATTTACCTTGGAGGAGAAACCGGGAACCGGCAATCTGACCTATTTTGTTTATGAACCCAAAAACATCGTAGTCATGCAAAGTCCAAGTATGGAGTCTGTGCAATTAATGCTAAAGCCAGGTGATTTAGTGAAGGTTGAATTTGTGGTAAAAAATGAGAAGCGGCATGCGCGCTCTATTACGCTGTATCCAGTAGAGCCTGTACCTGCAAGTACAACCACTGTAACGACAACGAGCACAACTACAACGCAGTAACGGGTAACAGTAAAAAGGAGGAAAGCAAACATGGAAAATAATACTATAGGATATTGGGTGTGGTTTCTTTTTATCGGTGGAGTGATAGGGTGGTTGGCTGGAATAATCACCACAGGCCGGGGGTTTGGTATTATCGGAGATATCGTGGTAGGAATAGTTGGAGCTATGCTTGGCGGATGGATGGCCAGGGTACTCGGATTGTCTACCGGTAGTTCGATAGGCGCGTTTCTAATGGCGCTCGTAGGCGCAGTGGTTTTAGTTGGCCTGACACGCTTCATCGTAAGAAATGTACAAAAATAAAGGAGGAGGGAACTATGTTGCATCGAGGAGCTGTATTGTTTTTTATCGCGATTATCGCGGTGGTGTTTGGGTTTACGAAGGTTGGGAACGCCGGCATATTTTTTGCCAGCGCTTCCGAGAGAGATAACCGTATTGAGTCATCCGCCAAAAGGTCTCTATTCTTCAAAACCGATCTTAAAGATGATCTGATTACGGTTCGGTCCAGAGATGGGATTGTTATTTTGACAGGGACTGTTGCGGACGAATCCCATAAATTATTGGCGCAGAAAACTGTAGAGAAATTGCGCGGAGTTAAAAGCGTGGACAATCAACTGAGACTTGAAGGCGAAAGGACTGAGAAAAATTCGGATGGGACGCTCAGCGTGAAGTGGTAAAGTTAAAAACTAAACTAATGAAAAGGGAGGAGTTATGGTAAAAAGTTATTGCAAACGTTACAAATTTCAGTCTGTATTGTTTTAATTGCTCAACTAGTAGGTTGCGGCACTCTTATGTATCCTGAACGCAGAGGACAAAGAGGTGGGAGAATAGACGCAGGGGTTGCTGTTTTAGATGGTATTGGGTTATTGTTTTTTATAATCCCGGGTATTATCGCCTATGCTGTTGACTTTTCTAATGGAACGATTTATCTTCCAGGAACATCTAGAAGTTCTTTAGATGTAAAAGATATAAAACAGGTAAAATTTGATCCAAAGCATTATAACGCTGCAACAATTGAAAAAATCATCAAAAGAGAAACCGGGTATGCGATAAAATTAAGCCGGAATAACATGCAGGTTTACAAATTGAAATCTTTAGATGATATGATGGCGCGCTTTGCAGAAGTTTTACCGGGAATACAAAATACCCATGTCGCCTTGTTAAATAAGAGATAAGGCGTGGTGCGGGTGATAGTAAAAAGGAGGGTCTATGGGAGGGATATTAGGGCTGCTAGTCCTGATTCTGGACATTATTGCCATTGTTGATGCTCTAAAAAGTTCCATGGACACAGGTAAAAAGGCATTGTGGATTATTCTGATACTTGTTTTGCCTGTTGTCGGTATGGTGCTTTATTTTTTAATCGGCAAGAAGCAATAGATTACGGAGGATATATGAATAAAAGTATATCAGCTGCACTTCTGGTTATAGGAATTATCTTGTTAGTTTTTGGGTTTAACGCCTATCATTCGGCTAGTTCTGATGTCTCGCGCTTTTTCACGGGAGCGCCTACAGACAGGGCGCTATGGCTTCTGATTGGTGGATTTGTCGCTGGTATAGTTGGTTTTTTAGGGTTAGCTCGAAAGTAAGAGGGGTTTGGAGACGCTTATGAAGAAATTTCTTATAGTGCTAGGGATAGTAGCCATTTCTTTGACGGGCATCACAATTTTTAAAAATCTTATTATTAAATCTGTGGTAACAACGGTCGCTTCTCGCATTACAGGAGCGCCGGTACATATGGACAGGTTTCAATTGAATATTTTAAGTTCAACTATACATATATCCGGTTTTAAAATGTATAATCCCAGTGGCTTCCCGGAAGGCATACTTGTATCTTGCCCAGAAATAAAAGTCATATATGATCGTACTACCTTATTTAAGCAGAAACGGCACTTTTTACTTGTGGAGATTAAATTAAAAGAGATGGGACTTACCAAAAATAAAGAAGGAAAACTCAATGTAGATTCATTAAAAATAGCGCAAGAGTCAAAGCCTTCTTCATCTATACCCATGCAAATTGATCTCCTTACCCTAAGTATCGGCAAAATTATTTACAAGGACTACGCGATGGGTACGGAACCCAGTGTGCGAGTCTACGATGTTAATAGACACAAAAGCTATAAGAGCATTCCTACTGCTGAACAGTTGGCTTTACTTGTTTTGGCAGAACCTATGAAGGCTGCAGGGATACAAGGTGCCAAGATTTACGGGGTTGCTATAGTAGCGGGAGTGGCAGTGCTGCCGGTTGCCGTAGCAGCAACATTTATAGGCAAAGATAGTGTACAGCAAATCATTGATACCAGTTTTGAACATGCGTATGAAATAAGCCTTGAGGTAATAAAGCGCATGGGCAAGATTACGAAAGATGAAGCGCCAAATGGAGTGATCAAAGCCAATATTAATGGAACGATGACAGCGCTTATACTTAGGAAGGCTGCAGATAATAAGACTGAAATAACGATTTCCTGCCGCAAATACATGTTCCCCAAGCCTGATATCGCAGGAGGGGTTTTGTATCAGATAGTAGATAAACTGTAATAAATCGAATTCCGAACAAGGAGGAGGAACACATGGCAGATAAGAATGATTCATTGAAGTCAAACACCGGATTTTTAAAGCCATTGATTATTGCGGCGATAATCATTATTGTCGCATGGATAATTGGCAAAGGCTTTTTAACGCTTGTCTCATTTACAAAACAAATGTAATGGTTTTGGATTTTATGTCGTGGAATAAGTCCTGTAAAGAAAGAGGTTAAAATTATGAGCGATTATCTGTTTTCTGGTATTCTAATAGCTTCTGGTTTTGTTGTCGGATGGATACTTTATTTTTTTGTCGCAACCTTAATTAAACGGCGGGGTACTGTTTCTTTAAAATTACTCAAGGTCAATCTGGGGCTTCTCAAAAGTCCGTTACGTTTTTTGATACCCATTTTGTGTATCGCCGGGGTTATCCCTTTATTGCGGCTACCGGAAGAGATGTGCGGGTTTATCAGCTATTTTATTCAAATCCTGCTTATTGCGCTGTTCGGTTGGGCTGCTGTAAAGATTGTCTATATTTTTCGCGATGCGTTTTTGAACCATTATAATATCAATGTTCGGGACAATGTGCGCGCTCGTGGTATGCATACACAAATACGTATGATTTCAAACATTATAGTCGTGGTTATAGTTTTGTTAACCGTTTCTTTTATTCTAATGAGCTTCTCACGAGTCAGGCATATAGGGGTAAGCATATTGGCTTCGGCAGGAGTTATCGGGATAGTTATAGGCTTTGCTGCGCAAAAAACACTGGGGAATCTTATTGCAGGCATTCAGATAGCCATTGCTCAGCCAATTCGGCTGGATGATGTGGTAATTATTGAGAATGAATGGGGTTGGATCGAGGAAATTACCCTTACTTTTGTAGTAGTGCGTATCTGGGATCTAAGGCGATTGGTAGTTCCGATATCCTATTTTCTGGAAAAGCCCTTTCAGAATTGGACGCGGACTTCAGCAGATTTATTGGGGACTGTTCTTATCTATGCCGATTACACCATACCTGTGAAAGAAGTCCGCAATGAATTAACGCGTATCCTGGAAAATAGCCCCCATTGGGATAAAAAGGTTAATATGCTGCAGGTAACCAATATGACTGAAAAAACAGTTGAATTGCGGGCACTTATGAGCGCAGTGGATTCTCCTACTGCCTGGAACTTACGTTGTGAAGTCAGGGAAAAACTTCTGGAGTTTTTGCAACAACGCTTCCCGGAATGTTTACCGCGGATACGCATTGAAAGGAATAAGGAGGCATTATAATGAAACCAAAAATGATTACCATGTTTGTATCGGGAGGTTTGTTTTTGATTATTTTACTTCAGAATACACAGGTAGTTTCTCTGAGATTTTTGTTTTGGCAGCTAAGTATGTCACAGATTATTTTGCTGCCCATAGTAATATTGATAGGATTTGTTATTGGAATCTTTGTCGGGAGAGCATGAGGAGAAATTTTCTTGAAAATTGATATAAAGGCTAGAAAAGAGGTTATCCGGTTTTCAATTGCGGGGACCATTGTTGGCGCAACAGATTTTGGCATTTATTATTTTTTAATTCACTTTTTATCTTTTCCCCTGGCGAAAGGAATTTCTTTTACGTGCGCAGGTATTGTCTCGTATTTGCTTAATAAATACTGGATATTTCGATACAACAGGTCGTCATCGTATCCTGAAATAGGCCGCTATATACTAGTTAATTTTTTAGCCTTAGGAATTAATGTTGTAACGAATCAAAGTATTCTCGAGCGTTGGCCAGGCACTATTTTTTTAGCTTTAATCATTGCCTCGATGTTAACAGGCTTGTTTACCTTTATTTGCTTTAAATGGTGGGTTTTTAGAACTTTGTTGCAAAAGGGGATTTATTTTATGTGGTGGAAATGGATTCCGTGGAGATTTTTAGTAAGAGATGTTGCGGCCAAGCAGGGTTTTGTAGATCCTATTAAGGTCCTTTCTCAGTTACAGAATTTTGTGCAACCCTCAGAGGTATTAGCCCCAATGGAACTGGTGCGTTCAGGTGTTGTTTTACATGCTCGTGGTTTGATAAATAGTTTAGCTATCCAGCATAACCTTGATTGGATCTGGCCTTATTGGGTGGAATGTCAATATGATCCTCTGAACGAGGCATTTATCCCGCGGTCTTTTTCATTAACTCAGATTAATCTTACTCATAGAAATTGGACAGCTTTGGGAGTTCCAGACGGCGTTGAATTTCCTCTTGTAGATCCTCGTGGCCTTGTTACCCCATATTACGATAGCTGGTCTATTGATGTTTGGATTATTCCAAAGGAGGGAGAACCATTAATCCCGTCGCGCAGTCCAAGTATATCACAAAAGATGGTTATGGACGGAGGCCTTTGCGTTATTACAGAGTCTGTCCTTGATAAATTAAAGCTTCAAACTAAAGTCCAGGTTATTGGCTCGGCGCAATTCCCGGTCTGTCAGATCCAAGTTGAAGGGTTTGCTCATCAAACAGCGTGGCTTGTTATTTCGCTGAGGCCGTATAATCCCGAAGGCGTGAGCTTTATCCATGATATTGCGTTGTTTGAAAACAGAATGGGCTGGCAGGTAAATAAAAAAGATTTAATATATTTTAATGTTTCTCCGGACCGATGCGAGTTTGCATATTATCGTCATGGCGATGTTTATAGACATTTGTCAGAGCAGGAAGATACAAAAGAAATATGGTGCAAGGTTGGCATGGCTTCCGCAGCAGCGTTGTATAAACTGGAAGCGGGGCTTCCCAGGAAAATGATAGTGCAGGTGCCTTTAGCAACAAACAAAGTTGAAAAGGAATCTTATCGAGATTATCAAGAAACTGCGAAGCTAGCATGGGAAAAAAGTCTTCAAGGCGCGGCCCAATTGCAAATTCCAGATAAACACTTTCAGTTTCTTTACGAAGCTGCTATTCACACCATGATTTTGCATTCTCCAAAGGAAGTATATCCCGGGCCGTTTATTTACCGAAGGTTTTGGTTTCGCGATGCTGCTTTTATATTATATGCTTTGTTATGCGTAGGGTTAAAGGAACGTGTTCGACGCGCCTTGGATTGTTTTCGCTCCCGTCAAACAGCCCAGGGTTATTTTCTCTCTCAGGAAGGGGAATGGGATTCTAACGGCGAGGCCTTGTGGATTATCCGTCAATATTGTGAAATGACTGGGAATACCCCTCCTGGGGAATGGAGAGAATCTATACAGAAAGCCGGTAGGTGGATTTGTAACAAACGCTTGTCTCCGGATCTAAAATTTCTACATGCCGGTTTGTTGCCGGCAGGTTTTAGCGCAGAGCATCTAGGGCCCAATGATTTTTATTACTGGGATGACTTTTGGTCTGTTGGTGGATTAAAAGCAGCGGCATTTTTATGCAGCTCTTACAAGGATAATGATGATGCTATTTATTTTGAAAACCAGTCACGCGTATTGCTGGAGAGCATCAATCAAAGCTTAAAAAAAGTAGACGTTCGTTTAAATAGACCTGCGATACCAGCTTCTCCTTATCGTCGCATGGATTCTGGAGCGATCGGTTCTTTGGCTGCCAGCTATCCGCTTCGTGTTTTTGAACAGAACGATCCAAGGATTTTAGACACGGCTGATTTTTTAATGAAAAATTGCTTAGTTCATGGCGGATTTTTTCATGATATGACCCATTCTGGAATTAACCCCTATCTAACTTTGCATTTGGCCCAAGTGCTTTTACGCTCAGGTGATCCGAGATATTTTGATTTAATGACTGCGGTGGCGAATCTCGCCACATCCACGGGACAATGGCCAGAGGCGATTCATCCTCGCACTGGCGGAGGATGTATGGGAGACGGACAGCATGTATGGGCCGCGGCGGAATGGGTAATGATCGTAAGAAATTGTTTTGTGCGAGAAGAAGACAATTTATTAATTTTATGTTCTGGGATTCCGAGAATCTGGATTGATAAAAAACAACCTATTACCTTTGGCCCTGCGCCAACAAATTTTGGGGATATTAATATTTCCATAAAGCCTCAAGCGCAAAATATTCTTATCGAATGGAGCGGAAAATGGTTCGTGAACGAACCGCATATTGATATTCAATTACCTGGTTTCATGAAAGTGAGAGTTTCACCAGGAACTAATTCTATTGAATTAAAATATGAGGCGGATAAATGATAGAAGTCCTTACAGCTAGAGTTAAAGATTTTATCATATTAAATTTTGGGAGGAAAATTTACCCGGAAGAGATTGAGGCGTTTTATACAAAGGTTGCCCCTGTCAAAGAGATGTGCGTTTTTACAGTCTCTGGAATGAAAGGCGCAGGAAAATCGAAAGTTCTTTGGGCTGTAATCCAGCCAGATCTTGATAAGTTCAGAGAATTCAGCGAAGTGAATTTGCGCTTCGTCCTTAAGGAGAGATTTGATAATGCTTCACTGTCTCTACCAACTTACAAAAGGCTTAAGGGTTTTACTATTGCGCTTGAGGATCTGCCGCATAATCTGTTAGGTAAGTTAGAAAGATATGCGGTCAAGAAAATATATGAACCTAGGGTGATTAAGGGGATAGAAGGCGCTCTTCCTGTATCAGAAGAGCTTTCGGCAGACGACCTTCTATTGATAGAATCTGAAACAGGCGTAAAAATTTTGAAATGTTTAAGGGAGCACTGTATAGAAGAGCAATGCGATGTTAAAAGACCGATAATACTTGAGGATTCTTTAGAACTGGACCTTGGCATAGATTCATTAGGCAGGGTAGTACTTGCTACGCGCCTTGAAGTAGCTTTTAATGTCGATATAAAAGATGAGGCAATCTCGAGAGCTTTTAGCGTAAAGGACCTTATTCTGGAAATAACAGATGCGTTGAGAGGAGCCAAAAACATTCCCATTGAGGATCAAAAAGTATCTTTAGGGCCAGGCTACTGGAAAGAACATTTACAGGTGTTGCCGAAAAAAGAAAGCCTGGAGATGCTCGAACTAAGTACCGGTTATTACGCCTGGCTGTTTCGATTTATTCTAACAGCCATAGATTGTTTGATTTTCAAATTGTTTTTCAGTATTAAGGAAGAAGGAGCAGAGAATGTGCCTAGAGAAGGAGCTTATATCATATATGCCAATCACACGAGTTTTCTTGATGGGCCGGCCATTGGCGCAAGTCTGCCGCGCAGGCCAGTGTTTCAGCTTTTTTACTTCGTCTTCGGTCCTTATTTTTTCAGGCCGTTTGAAAAATCCCGTGTATTGAGAAATTTATTAAAGATGGGGAGGTTTATTCCATTTGATTTTTCAACGCATTTTCTGGAGGCGCTGCGCAGCTCTTATTTTGTATTACAACGCGGTAAAGGTTTGTGTTTCTTCCCGGAAGGATTGCGCAGTAGTACCGGCAAAATTGGAAAATTTAAAAAAGGGTTTGGTGTCTTGGCCAAAGAGACCGGGGCAAAACTCGTGCCTGTGGCTATAGAAGGAGCTCATGAGGCATGGGCTAGTACGGCAAAGTATCCCAGATACCATCCGATTAGAGTGAGATTTGGCAAACCTCTTCTCCCAGAAGATTTAGAAAAAGAAGGTTTTGCCATGGGTTCGAAAAATTGTTACGAAGCAATATGCGTGGCAGCTAGAAAAGCGCTCGTGAAATTAAAGGGTAAATAATGAGAATTCTCATGATGACGAATACCTATTTTCCGATTGTAGGAGGGTTAGAGCAATCGGTCTATTCTTTTAGTGAAGAATTTAAAACTTTAGGGCATGAGGTTTTGATTGTTACCCCGGCCTTCGAGGGAATGCCGACAGAGGAACCAGGTGTTATTCGTATCCCGGCTATCCAAAAATTTAACGGAACTGTTTTCTCCGTTAACTTTCCAGTTTCCGGACTCTTAACGCGAGTAATGAAAGAATTCTGTCCGGATATAGTGCATAGCCACGCTCCGTTTTTCATGGGAGACCTTGCGCTTCGCCTCAGCCGACAGCACGCCATACCGCTTGTATTTACTTATCACACGATGTTTGAGCAGTACATGCATGATTGGCCGATCCAAAATGAGGGAGTTAAAAGATTTATTGTAAAGCTTGCTGCCGGATATGCCAATTCGGTGGACCAAGTGATTGTTCCCAGTGAAAGCATACGGGAAATCTTGTTTAAAAGAGGCGTTAAGACCCCCATAGAGGCTGTCTCGACAGGGGTAGATTTGGAACGTTTTTCAAAAGGCAATGGAAAAGCTTTTCGCGTCGAGAATCAGATTCCTCCAGATGCCTTAGTGGTCGGCCATGCTGGGCGGCTGGCGCCAGAAAAGAATTTGGAATTCTTGACAAATTGTATGGTCGAAGTGTTAAAAAAAGACCCAAGGGTTCATGCTTTGATCGTGGGCCTTGGTCCATTAGAAAAAATGATCAAGGATACCTTTAGTCAAGCTGGCCTTGAAAAAAGATTACACTTAACAGGGGTCTTGCATTATCAACATTTGGTTGATGCTTATTTTGCCATGAATGTTTTCGCATTCGCCTCATTAAGCGAAACTCAAGGGATTGTTCTTATTGAAGCCCTGGCAGCAGGCATTCCTGTGGTAGCATTGGATGCACCTGGAGTGCGGGAGGTCATAGAAGATTATCACAACGGCAGATTGCTCAATGAGATGGATCAGCAAAGTTTTGTTGATGCCCTTATCTGGGCTTTATCTAGAACTCCTGAAGAGCTACAAACCATAAAGCAGGTCACAAGAATGATGGTACAGAAATACCCGATCAGTGCTTCTGCCAAGCGCATGTTAGAAATTTATGAAAATGTTAGATCAAGGAAATCTATTTCCGTTGGCAAGAGAAATAGTTCTAAGTTCCTATTTCTGTGGCGCATGAAAGCGGAGTGGGATATTTGCAGTAATTATATTAAATCCGCAGCCACATCAGTATTCAAAGGAAAATTTCAGGAAACAGAACCCATAAAGATTTGTGATACGACTGGCGATCTCTCCGAGAGCGCAGCGTCTTGTCCTGCGAGAGAGAGTGAACCTGATCGTTACGTGATGACCGAAGATGGGAAGCGCATCGCCTTTAATCATGTTAAAGGAGGGTTTTCCAAGGTTGTTATTATCGCGCACGGCTTTTACACCAATAAGGATACAGTTTTGTTTAAAAAAATGGCTGATGCATTCAGTAAAGAGTACGATATTATCGTGTTTGATTTTCGAGGGCACGGTAAGAGTAGTGACGTGTTTACGTGGACAGCGCATGAACAAAAAGACCTGCGAGCAATCACTACCTACGCTAAAGAAAATCACTATGCGAAGATCGGTGTGATCGGTTTTTCACTTGGCGCGGTAATCGCATTGATTGAAGCTAGTTGTCATCAGAATATTGATAGCGTAATAGCTGTTAGCGCCCCAGCAGATTTAGGAAGCATCAATTACCATTTTTGGGAAAAAGATTTTTGGGAAGATCTTGTGCTCAATTTTGGTATCAAGGGGCGAGGGAAGGGTATCAGGTGGGGCAGCCCGTCTTTACAAAAAATTCGGCCTCGCGATATCGTTGATAAGATATCGCCTACGCCGGTTCTTTTCCTTCATGGTGAAAAAGATTGGCTAGTCAAGCTAAACCATAGTCAGGTTTTATTTGACAAGGCAAAGGATCCTAAAGCCCTGACAATTATTAAAGATGGCGGCCATGCAGAAAGGATATTTGATGCCTTCCCTGATCAATTTATGAAAATATGCTTAGACAGATTTAGGGAAACCTTATGAGGCGAAATCATGAAAAATAAAAACAAAGAATTGTTTAAGAGAAAACTCCAGAGCAAGGTAGAAATTCGCACCGCCGCAGAAAGAATGATTATTAAGCAGCTCCACCAAGAAATTGAACAGCGTAAGGATACAGAGCGAGTAGCCCATGATGCCCTTAACTATGCCGAAAGCATCATCAACACCGTACGTGAACCATTAATTGCTCTGGACCAAGATTTAAGAGTAGTCTCTGTCAGTCGTTCCTTCTACGGTGTTTTTAAGGTAGAGGATGAAGAGACTGTGGGGCAGCTTATTTATGACCTGGGCAATAAACAGTGGAATATCCCCAAGCTGCGGGAACTACTGGAAACCATCCTTCCCCAAAAGACAACCTTTGATAACTATGAGGTTGAACACGATTTCGCTACTATCGGCAGGCGTATAATGCTTTTGAATGCCCGCCAAATTGAACGAGGGAGGGGCAAGGAGCGAATCATCCTTCTGGCTATCGAAGACAT
>JAHJQM010000062.1 GCA_018819285.1 Candidatus Omnitrophota bacterium | reverse complement strand
CGATGTGGCCATCAACAGGAACATCACCGCCACCTTCAGTGAGGCGATGGACCCTTTAACGATCACCACCGCAACCTTTACCTTAACGCAAGGGGGGGCAACGCCTGTTCCAGGTGCGGTGACCTACGTGGGCACAACCGCGACCTTCAATCCGACCAGCAACCTTGCAGTCAGCACCGTATATACAGCCACGATTACAACCGGGGCCAAAGACCTGGCAGACAATGCATTGGCAGCTGATAAGGTATGGTCCTTTACAACAAGGGCAACAACAGCGGCAGGTCCAGCGCCGGTAAACCTTGGAACAGCCGGCGATTTCGTGATTCTGGCAAAATCAGGAATCTCAACCGTTCCAGACTCCGAAATCACCGGCGATATCGGAGTGAGTCCAATCGACCGCACCGCGCTCACGGGATTTGGAGAAACAATGGATATCTCGAATGAATTTTCGACATCCGCTCAAGTGGTCGCACCGTTCAAGCTATACGCAGCCGACTATGCGGTTCCAACTCCAGCTAAGATGACCACGGCTGTAAGCGACATGGAAACTGCGTACACCGATGCCGCCGGGCGACCAACACCCGATTTCATCGAACTGGGCGCCGGGGAGATTGGCGGGCTAACCCTCGTTCCTGGGCTCTACAAGTGGGGTACCAGTGTTTCAATATTAAACGATGTTACTCTCGATGGTGGTCCAAATGATGTCTGGATCTTCCAGATAGCGGGAGATATCACCATGGCCGCTGCTAAGAGCGTTATCCTAAGCGGTGGTGCACTGCCAAAGAACATCTTCTGGCAGACCTTCGGTTTTGTGGCCCTTGGTACGACCGCGCACTTTGAAGGGGTGATACTGTCGTATACAGAAATCACAGTGAATACTGGCGCATCGGTGAACGGCAGACTGTTGTCGCAGACAGCGGTCACTCTTGATCAGAATGCGGTTACACAGCCTGCTCCATAAGGCATGAGGTAGTGTGAAAGTAAGATGGGATAAGGGGACAGGTTGCTTTTCATAATTCAGCCTGTCTCCTTTTTGCCTCTTTACAAAGCCTCGTTCTTTTGGTACAGAGATATCCCTCACGGCTTTTTTCAAAGAGCCGGAAGGGCAGCAGCATAAACGCAACAATATAGAGGAGGATGTACAATGAAAGCAATGTATCGTGCAGCGCTTATGGTAGCTGTCTTTGTTTTTCTCCTGCCCTTGTCTGCCCGCTCCGAAATAAGGGCCGGATCATTCGAAGTGGGTCCGTTCGGAGGGTACAATTTCTTCGAAAGCAGTCAGAATCTGGATGACCGACCCGTATTTGGCGGACGGCTTGGTTATAATTTTACGAAGAATTTCGGTATTGAATTAGGCGGGGCATTTATCAGTACCCACGTTGATGACAAAACAAAAAGGGATTACGAGGAAGGGCAGTTCGGATATCCCATGGATGATGTGGACCTTACTTTTTATAATATCAATGCCGTCTATCACTTTATGCCCGAGGGTAAATTCAACCCCTTTGTCGTTGCCGGTTTTGGAGGAGCCCACTATAGTCCAGAGATATCGGATCATGATATGGCTGCTTTTAACGTTGGTGTAGGAGCGAAATACTGGCTGACGGACAATGTCGCACTCAGAGTCGATGTCCAGGATTATATGGTTACCGAGATTTTCCAAAATACCTACCATAATATTGGAGCTACTATTGGAATAACTTTTGCGTTCGGTGGCAAGGCAAAGCCCGCTCCGACCCCTGTTGCGAAGTATGAACCAATAGCCGAACCCACACCTGAGCCAAGACCAACCCCACCGCCGCCACCTCCACCGAAACCAAGAGTTGAGGAGAAGGTCGTCATCATGGCGTCTGAGCCAAAGGTCGAGGAGAAGGTTATGTTCGTCTCAGCTGAGCCGAAGATCATTATTCTTGCTTTTGAGGACGTACATTTCGATTTCGATAAGTCGACACTTAAGCCGGAAGCGCAGATGATACTGAAAAGAAACGTCCAGCTTCTGAAAGATAACCCTAAAACTCAAGTCCGTATTGCAGGGTATACCTCTGCTTCCGGCACTGATGCTTACAACCGGAAGTTAAGCGAAAGAAGGGCAAAGGCTGTCCAGGAATACCTCATTAACGAAGGCATCATTACACGGGACAGGCTTTCCATAATCGGCTATGGCGAGACAAACCCGGCAATGTACGAAGCAGCGCCTAAAGAGATTTACTCGGCAGCAGCAAAAGCAAACATGAGAGTTCTCTTTGAAATCATCGTGCAATAGGAGCATCGGGTTAAGGGTCCGGAAAGGTGTTTTACATTGATCCGGACACTTGTGTTTGAAACAAAATAGCCCGGAAAAGGCTACGGTATGTCAAAACCGGTCGACAGCAATATAGCACAGGAATAAATAACCTTACTTGTTTTGGACAGGCGAACCTTTCAGTATGGAATTCTTTAACGGAAAAATTCACTATTTGAAAATAGTAACCATACTGAACGCAACCATGGGGGCTTTACTCCTCATCGCCATCCTGTTTTTCCTGAGAGACATTATAACATCAGTCGATAAAAAAGGCGTTAAACCGGCCTATTCACCCCACGTCGAGACACAGCGACAGGAAAGGAGAAGTTTTCAGGCCTACGAGAGCATTCTCCGGAACAATCCTTTTGGTTTTCCTGCCGGTCAATTGAAATCGCTCACCTCCGCCGTGGACAAAACGCTCCTGCCATCGGACTTTGAACTGATCGCTACGGTCGCCGGGTCACCGGCTTACAGCTATGCCATATTTGCCGCGAAGGACGGTAAACAGGAGATGTTTAAGATAGGCGAATCCGTCTTCG
>JAHJQM010000065.1 GCA_018819285.1 Candidatus Omnitrophota bacterium | reverse complement strand
TTTAACCTTTGGGGCGGTAAAAGGATAGTTGGAGGTGATTAATTTGAGTGCGCCAAGCGAAGCTTGGCAGTTCTTGCCGGTGAGAGTCCGGATTAGGTAAAGGTTAGCCACCAGCCTAACACCTATACCACATGCAAGAGGGTAACTGATTGTATGAAGCTGGTAGATGGGAGTTATTAGGCCGTAACGTAAGTGAAGGTATTAAGCCCCGAAAATTCACCATGTTGGGAGAGCCGACAGTGTTCATGTACTGGAAGGCAGGATATTGCTTAAGCGAAAAGGCAAGTTTAGCAATACTCCCCGGGGTCTGAGGCCATGGCATGATAACAAAGGGAACTGTCAGGAACTTGGGAGAACCAGACTATCCCCATATAAGGGTAATCTGCAAACAACCAGAAAACGGGAGGATGTATGAGACGATAGTCTGGTAGTCGGACTAACTCATAGTACTCTTGAGGACGGGAAAGCCGGCCACATGGGGAAGGGGTTAGCACTAATACGTAAAGGAAAGGAGAAACATATGCTGTCTACTAAGGCAGGGAAAGTTGTACCCGCTGAGGTACAAGCTGATATGCAAACGAAACTGAACCTTATAACCGAACATACTATCAAAGATAAAGACTTTAAAGTTACCAGTCTTGCGCATTTATTAAATGAGAACTCTTTAAAGGAATGTTTTCATAGGCTAAAAAGGAACAAAGCACCCGGCCTAGACCAGGTAACCTATGAGGAATATGAGACGTACCTTAACACCAACATCCAAAAACTCGTAAAGAGGATGAAGGCAGGGAAATATTACCCGCAACCGGTAAGAAGAGTCTACATTTCCAAAGGGGAAGGTAAGAAAAGACCCTTGGGAATACCAGCGTTAGAAGACAAGATAGTACAAATGGGAATAACCAGAATACTAAATGCCATATTCGAGCCGAACTTCCTGGACTGTTCCTATGGGTTCAGAACCGGAAGAAGCTGTCATCAAGCCTTAAAACAATTGGATAATAGCATAATGACCAAACCGGTAAGCTACATAATAGATGCCGACATACGCAGCTTTTTCGATAATGTAGACCATGACTGGATGATGAGGATGCTTGAGGAAAAGATAGCTGATAAGAATTTACTGAAAATAATAAGGAAATTCCTAAAGGCAGGGGTAATAGAAGAAAGAGAGTTCTACCCGACAGAAGAAGGAACACCACAAGGTGGAATCTTATCGCCGACCTTAAGCAATATCTATCTGCACTATGTAGTTGACCTGTGGATTGAAAAGATAATAAAAAGAGATATGCGAGGGTATGTGGAGCTGTTGCGCTATTGTGATGATTTCATAGTCTTAGTGCAATACAAGAAAGAAGCGGAAAAGATATTAACAGAAATTGATAAACGACTGAATAAATTTGGACTGGACCTGTCTAAAGAAAAGACCAGGCTGATTGAGTTTGGAAGGTATGCGAAAATAAATGCGAAAGGCAAGAAACCGGATACGTTTGATTTTCTGGGATTCACTCACTTTTGTGATAGAACACGGAAGGGGGAGTTCAAAGTTGGCAGAAAGACCAAAAGGAAGAAGCTCAATACAAGCTTGAAGGAGATGAAGGGCTGGCTAAAATCGGTAAGGAACGCTATTAAAATCAGAGAATGGTGGAAGGTGCTGACCGCTAAGCTGAGAGGACACTATGAATATTACGGAATTAGTGGTAATCATTCTAGCATTAGTGTATTCTATCGGCAAACTTGCAAGCTGGTATTCAAATGGATTAACAGGCGGAGTCAGAAGAAGAGTATGAATTGGAAACAGTTCATAAACTATTTAAAATGCCATCCGTTGCCTTTACCTAAAATCAAACATAATATCTATATCTTTAATAGTAATGTATAAGTGAGTATTAGTGAAGAGCCGGATGTGGGAAAATCACAAGTCCGATTCTGTGAGGGGCATAGTAAGTCTCTCACGTTAATAATTTAAATATTACTAACGAAAGGAGAAGGTTTATATATGTCTACTCGACAAAAAAGCAAGATTGTAATTGTAGGAAGTTAT
>JAHJQM010000029.1 GCA_018819285.1 Candidatus Omnitrophota bacterium | reverse complement strand
CGATAGTCGGCACAGAAACGAGCTGTAAACCGTAGCGCACGGCGAAACCTTTCAGTGCCGAACGGCCCCAGCCTGCACAGGACATCGTGCCTGCTCGAATCGGCCGAAGCTTTTTTCAGGCCTGCCAGGGCTGGCAAGCAAGATATGTGTTACCTGGCATTGAAAGTATTACACGTATAGATGTCAGTGAAAGGGGATATGATTACCAGAAAAGAACTGCAGAAAGAATATTATTCTGCCGAGAAAGAACATGTTTATTTAAGGTACCGGGCCGAAGACCTGTATGCTAAAAATCTAACAAGTTATCTGCTTGATTTCGCTAATCTCAGCCGGAGCAGCAATATACTTGAAATAGGCTCTGGAGCCGGAAGGTTTACGATTCATTTGCTAAAGAAAGGGTTTAAAGTCACTTGCGTGGACCTTTCAGAGGTGCAGCTTAAGCGCCTCGAGGAGGATTCAAGGAAGGCGGGCATCCCTGCGGATAAATTAAAAGTGCATTGCATGCCCATAGAAGACATGTCGTGCAGCGCAGAGGATCATTACGACGCTATAATAGGTTTTTTCATACTGCATCATCTGGATACGGATAACCTGAAGGCGTATTTCTCAGAATTCCTGAAACTACTTAAGCCCGGCGGCAGGATATGTTTCCTGGAGCCAAACAGGCTGAATCCGTTATTTTTTTTCCAATATGTTTTCCAAAAGGATATGGATCTTCGTTCGGAGATGGGCACGTTCAAATTATCGCGGAAACTTCTTAAAGAAGCGTTATCTCTAGCTTGCTATAAGGATATTACTTTTAAGAATTTTGGATTTTTCCCGCCGCAGATAATCAATCGTTTCGGCTCTGTGCTAAAATTCGAAAGGCTAGCGGAAAAGATCCCAGTCCTGAAAAGGTTTTTGCCTTTTCTCCTGGTTATGGCTGAGAAGCGGGCGGATATATGAAAAAAAGAATACTATTGATTCAGCCCAGAACAGGTTCATGGGACGCGATGTCAATGCGTTTTCCTGAATCCCTCTTGGCTGTGGCAGCAGTGCCCAGGGCAAAAGGGTATGAGGTTGATCTTCTGGATCAGCGCCTGGATAGACAATGGAAAGCCACCCTGGTTAAACTTCTTGCCAGAGAGCCTGTCCTTGTGGGGGTAACTTCCATGACAGGAGAGCAGATAGGCCATATGCTTGATATCCTTGGATTTATCAAGGGGATTTCTTCTGTGCCTACGGTCCTTGGCGGAATTCACGCCACGCTTTTACCTGAACAATCTGTAATGCACCCGCTTGTCGATATAGTGTGCCAGGGCGAGGGCGATTTTACGCTTTATGAGATAGCGGAAAATTTATACGAAAAAAAGAGCCTCAATAATGTAAAGGGCGTATATTTTAAAGAATCCGGCAGCGTGGTCTATACGGGAAAGAGAGAGCCTATCAAAGATCTCGATATCTTGCCCATGCCGCCTTACGAACTGCTTTCGATGGATAAGTACAGCACTTTTGAGATAGGTAAAGGCAGGTCTGCTACTGTTTTTACCAGCAGGGGTTGTCCTTACAGGTGTAAATTCTGCGCGTCTCCTGTCGCAAGCCCTACCTGGAGGGCGTTTTCAGTAAAAAGGGTAATGGATAACGTAAGGCTTCTCCAGGAGAGATATAGTGTTTCCAATATATATTTTCAAGACGATAACCTGGCAGGCAGCCTGTCCAGGTTCAAGGATCTTGTTTCCCAGCTGGCTTCCATGGATAAAAAAATCCAATGGGGGACCCTGGGAATCAGGGCAGACGCTATTTGTAAATTGACCGAAGAAGATATCCGAGTTGTTTTTGAAAGCGGATGCCATAATCTGGATATCGGGGTTGAGTCTGGGAATCCGCGGGTAAATAAGTTCATAAAAAAAGACGAGAGCCTGGACCTTATTAGAGAGGCAAACAGGAAGCTGTCGCTTTATCCCATAAAGGCCAAATATACTTTTATGGTAGGTTTTCCTACAGAGACTGAAGTTGAGGTTAAGGATAGCGTGGATTTTGCCATTAAATTGTGCGTGGAAAATAAAAATGCATACACGCTGTTCTTTGTCTTTGCGCCTGTATTCGGGACGGAATTTTTTACGCTGGCCCTTGAGTACGGGTTCAAAAAACCAGATTCCCTGGAGGGATGGAGGCATCTTACGCTGGACAGGTGGCTTGAAAAATATCCCAGCTGGTTGAATGGTAAGCAAATAAAAAAGTTAGAAGCCCTGAGCTTTGTTTCGTATTTCGCGAATCAAAACGTCAGCTATAAATTCACAAGGTTATACCTGAAGATAATCTTTTTTCTGTATCATCCCATAGCGAAGCTTCGCTTCAGAAAGCAGTTCTTCTTCTTGTTTTTTGAGAGGATTTTTTACCGGTAGGAGCCCTTTAAGGCTTGGCGCCTTATGCGGACGAGCCCCCTTAGCGAATGCAGGGTGTCGCGGACGAGCCTTACCTTGGTCGCCCTGTCATTTTTCCATACTACAGGCACTTCTATAATTTCATAGCCCATTCTTTTAGCCAGAAATAATATCTCCGCGTCAAACGACCAGTCGTCTATAAGGGCTTTTTTAAATATATCGTTCACGGCTTTTTTGGAAAAACATTTAAACCCGCATGTAAAGTCAGATACATGTGCCCCCGTCATTATATTTGAAAACCAGGTGAATCCTTTTCCTAAAAATTCTCTTAAGAAAGGCTGGTGCTCTATTATCTGGGCGCCCTTGCTTTTTCTCGTGCCCATTATAATATCCTTGCTTCGATAGATCAAAGGCATGAATTTTTCGAATTCTTCTATAGATGTTGAGCTGTCCGCGTCCATAAACAGGATATAGTCGCCTTTTCCCCTGATCATGCCTTCTCTTACAGCTTTTCCTTTGCCGGAATTTTTATTCAGGCTGAATACAGAGATTTGAGGATAGCTGGTTTTCAGGTCTGTTGCGATTTTTACCGTATTATCGCTTGAGCCGTCATCTGATATGATTATTTCATGGGGTATTTTTTTATCGGAAAAGTAAGAGACTATGCTTTTTAGCGTTGGTATTATCCTTTTTTCCTCATTGTATGCGGGTATCACTATCGTTATTAGCATAATGTTTAGAATAAGTTAGCATATTGTTAACCAAACCGCAAGATTAAAATTGCCTAAGATGTGGTTTTATGCTAAAATCCAAAGAATACAACCGTGCTCAAGACCAGGTCTTGAGCACAGTTGTGGGAGAATAAGGAATAAGTAGATAGGACTAATATTTGAGGAAAGAGAGGGTGGGATGAAGAAGATTTTAGTTACAGGAGGCGCCGGGTTTCTGGGGTCCTACATATGCGAAAAACTGCTGGACAAGGGTTATGGGGTTACAGCCCTTGATATGTCAGATGGGGAAAAGATAGCCCATCTTTTATCGCATAAAAACTTCAGGTTTGTGCAGGGCTCTGTCTGCGACCTGTCTTTAATGAAGCATGAGATGAAGGATATCGCCATGATATTCCATCTTGCCGCTATAGCAGACCCGCTTAAATATGTGACTAATCCTTTGAATGTCATGGAAGTAGACCTCTTGGCAGGCATAAATATCTTTAAGATAGCTGCGGAAAACAAGACCAAGGTAATTTTTTCTTCAACCTCTGAGGTTTTTGGGAGAAATAAAAATGTGCCGTGGAAAGAGGATGACGATAGGGTGTTGGGCGCAACTAATATCCACAGATGGTGCTATTCTACGTCAAAAGCAGCCTGTGAACATTACCTGTTTGCGCTGGGAAAACAGGAAAAACTTCCGTTTGTTATCTACAGGTTTTTTAATGTATACGGGCCGAAGCTTGATGACCTGGGCCATGGAAGGGTAATGCCTATTTTCCTCAAACAGTTTTTAAACGGAGAGGATATTACGGTGCATGGGGATGGCAAGCAGACCAGGACATTTATCTATGTGGATGACGCGATAGACGCTATAATAAAACTCGCATTCTGTAAAAGAGCGGAAAATAATGTTTTTAATATAGGCACTTCAAAAGAATATACTATGCATGAGCTGGCTAAGTTTATGAAAAAGGCAGGCGGCTTTAAGTCGGAAATAAAATTTATAGAGCATAAAAAGGTGTTTGGCGAAGGATATGAGGATATACCAAGGCGTATCCCTGATACCAAGAAAATCAGGCAATACATTGACTGGAAACCCAAAACTTCTTTCGAAAAAGGATTGAAAAAGACAATAGAATATTATAGAAAAAAGAAGGGGTGGTAAAGATGAAGGTTATCATATTCGGCGTAGGCGGGCTGGCTAAGGTAATATGTGAGGCTATTGAGCTGGAGGGTTCTTGTGAGGTGGCAGGCTTTCTGGACGATGGTAAAAAAGGCAAATTCCTAGGATATCCAATTCTGGGCAAATGCTCCGGTTATGCGGCTATTTTTAAAAAATTGAAAATAGAAAACGCCATTATAGCGTTTGGTTATTATTTTTTAAAAGAAAGGTTGTTTTATTGTAAAGATATTGCTAAAAGAAAAAATCTAAAGTTTATAAATGCGATTCACCCAACTGCTGTAATTTCCAAATCTGTTAAAATAGGCAGCGGTATTTATATAGGACCGAGAGTTGTTATAAATCCCGGCGCCAGGATAGGCGATAATAGCGTGATATGGTCAGGCTCTATAATAGAGCATGACAATGTGATAGGAAAGAATGTCTTTATAGCGCCTGGCGTAGCAACCGCAGGTTATGTGAAAATAGGCGATAATTCTTTTTTAGGCATAGGCGCTACTATTGTCAAAGCTACTCTGGGAAAGCATGTTGCAATAGGCGCAGGAAGCCTGGTGTTAGGCGATGTCCCGTCCAATAAGTATCTTCTTGGAAACCCGGCCAGGGTAATCAAAACAAAAGATAAGATTTCTTATGTCTAAAAAGCATGTTATTTTATGTGAGGCGGGCTGGCATAACGCAAGAGAGCTGTCCCTGGAATTGGACCGTAAAAATATACCAGTGTCGGTTCTTATAAAAGGCAGGCCTGAAAAAGAAGCGAGACAGATGATCTCAAGGCATAAGCTGATCAGTAATATATTTATTCCGGATAAATTTTTTGCGGTTTTTGTGTTCTTATATGTTTTTTCAGGCATCTTATTCGGAAAAGAATTAGAGGTATTTTACAATAAAGGGAAAACAGAAAAGATGCTGGCAGGGTTTAAAAAGATATCCGCTAAGTTTCAATTAGAGAAGATACATATTAAAAAATGAAAATAGCTATAATATTCGGCAAAGAGCGCCCGGATACAATGGGTGTTTATTTTGAAAGGGCGTTGAGGCATCTGGGCCATGATGTGGGGCATTTCTGGCCGAAGGATATAGATAAAATCAAGCCGGAATTTGATTTTTATTTTCGTATAGACGATGGTTATTACGATTATGTTATGCCCAAGGAGCTATTCCCGAGGATTTATTATGTTTCGGATGTCCATTTAAAAGGGCCTTTTAAGAAGATAAAAAAACATATAATAAAAAAGGCTTATGACCTTGTATTCTGCCCCATGCGCAAAGAAATATCCATGCTCCAGAATGTTTCTCCTGTAGAGATTATATGGATGAATGTCGGATGCGACCCGGAAACTCATAAAAGGCTTAATATGGACAGGATTTACGATATAGGTTTCGTAGGAACAGATGGAGGAGTGCCGAGGAAGTTTTTTCTTCAGGAGATTTTGGAGCGGTATCCCAAAAGCTTGATCGGCCCGGCTGATTACAGGGAAATGGCAAGGACATACAGTTCCTGCAAGATCGGATTCAGTCTCCCTATACGCGGCGAATGTTTTACAATGAGAAATTATGAAATCTTGTCTTGCGGGGCAATGCTTTTAATGAAAAGGCTGAGGGATGATAGCGCGGAAAAACTTGGGTTCGAGGACAGGAAGCACTTGGTAATATTTGACAGGCCAAAAGATATGTTTGAGCTGATAGAATATTATTTAAAGCACAGGGAAGAAAGGGAAGCTATAGCGGAAAACGGCCACAGACTTGTTATTGAAAAACACACATATATGCACAGGGCCACGGAAATAGTGGATATTATAAAAGACAGGTTTAAACTGCATGGTTAATGACATTGATAATCTAAGGCCGGGCGGCTCTGGCATATTGCCTGAAGAGACTCCGCCAAAGTTTTTTGCAAGGCATTTAAGCGCGTATTATTTCGCACTTCCTTATATTAAAGGCAAAGATATACTGGAGATTGGTTTTGGGGACGGGTATGGAGCTAATTTTTTGGCGGATCATGCCAGGTCTGTAAAAGCTGCGGATATCCTTGAAAAGAATGTGGCGCTGGCCGCAGGTAAGTATAAAAAGAAAAATCTGGAGTTTAAGAAAACTGACAACGCATATTCTGAATTTCCAGATAACTCTTTTGATGCTGTCGTGAGCTTTCAGGTAATAGAGCACATACCTGAAGACGAAATCGCCGGATATCTGGAATCCATGAAAAGGGTTTTGAAGAAAGGCGGAAGGGCTTTTATCTCTACGCTTAACCTAGACAAAAACAAAAAACCCAACAGGCCTTACCCCAAAAACCCTTTTCACGTAAAAGAATTTACGTATAAAGAATTTGATTCAACACTCAGGCTGGTTTTTGAAGACTGCCGGATACATGGGCTTTTTTATACAGCGAAGTTAAAATTTTACGAAAGGCTGAAGAAAATAGGCATCTTTAAATTTTTTCCTCCAAGGCTAAACATAGTGGATAATTATTATAAGAGAATAACGATAAATGATTTTACGTGGAGAGAGAAAGATCTGGCCGCATGCATAGATTTTATGGCGGACTGCGTAAAAAATTGAGGGTCAGGTTTTGAAAAAATATAGCGCATTAGACATCTCTTTGCTGGCGGTTTTAGTGTCGTTTGTCACGCTCGAGCCGTATTTTATGCATGGGGGGATAAATTTATTTGAGATAGGGCTATACCTGCCTCAGATTAACGAGTTATTTCATGGGAAGATTCTGTGCAGAGATATCTTTATTTTAAGAGGGCCGCTTGAAATATTCATGCCAGCTTTCTTAATGAGGTTTTTCGGGATGCATATAGGCGCGCTGAACGCATATTTTTATTTTGGGACAGTAGTAACCCTTTTTATATATGCGCTTTTTGCGCTGAGGCTATACAGGACAAGAGGTTTTGTTTATCTTTTTACGCTGGTTTTAATAGCCAGAACTTTTCCGTGGTCCTGTTTTAACGTATGGGGCGGAATAAGGTTCGGGTTTGGTATATTCGGGATATTATTGGCTGTAAATTTTCTGAGAAACAAAAAACCTGTACAGCTTTTACTTTCAGGGATATTAACCAGCTTTGCCTTCTGGACAAGTTCAGAGATGGGGGTTTTCAGTTTTATTTCTATTATAATCGCGCTTCTTTTGCATGGATATGCGGTAACGAAAGATACAAAGGCCGCTTTCAGGCATATTTTAATTTATATCGCTGGAAACATTACCGCGTCGCTTCCGTTTATCCTATATTTATTTTTGAATAATGCTTTTTTCCTTTATGCGGATGGAGTACGCGTGGTTTTGACGAAAATGGTGAAGGTGTTTAATCCTGCGCTTAGTTTTGAGACGCCGATGAATTTAAAGGAGTTTCTCATGGCGCTTTCTCCGTTAAGCCATAATTTTAAATATACGCTGCCATTTTTCTTCTATGTTATGGTAGGCGTTTATTTATTCCGAAGATTTGTAAAAAGAAAATTCGATGTTTTTGATAGCTCAATATTGGCGATAGCGATTTATGGGTCCCTGTTGTACAAAGGCGCGTTCAGGAGCATAGAAGGTCCTCCTTACAGGATGGCGCTCCAGCCTTTATTATTAGTGATGTTTTTTTATCTGGAGCGATTTTATATGCGCTGCAGGGATCTGAAACAAGGGGCGCAGGGTTTAAAGAAAGCGTTGATTATTCTTCTTTTATTTGTTTTGCCGGCATATGCCTTGGGTTTTTCTGTAAGCAAGTACACCAGGAGGTTTTTTATTTTTAAAGAATTTAAAAGCATGATATTGTATAATAAGCACGCTCCAATACCCTACGCAGATCCGAATCCAGCGCCTCTTAAATCAGTCCGCGCCAGAGGCATAATAGCGCCCGGATCCCAGGCCATGGAAATAGACAGCGTAGTGGAGTATATTGTTTCTCACGCTCGGAGCAGAGAGCCGGTTTTTACTTTTACGGATTTAGGGGCTTATAATTTTCTTACTGACAGGCCTTCGGTAGGAAGATTTTATTGCGCTGAACTGTCTTTCATGGACGTGGGATGGTTTGAAGGAATGCTTGCGGAGCTAAAAAGCGCAAGGCCCAGGTTTATAATCTGTGCCAAAGAATATGCAAGGCTGAAACCATACGCGTCTACCATTGGCAAGTATCTTAAAGCAATGGATCAATTTTTGCAGGAAGATTACGAAATAAAAAAGTCTTTTTCAACAGTTAACATTCTTGAAAAAAAGTAGACATTTCAGCATTGTAGTTTTTATAGTTGTTTGAGAGCGGGAGCGTATATGTTAAAAAAACTTTCAGTGGTCACAATCGCGAAGAACGAAGAAGCCAATATTGCCGCGTGTATCAATAGCGCGAAAGGCTGGGCAGACGAGCATATAGTGGTGGATGATTTTAGTACCGATAAGACTGTGGAGATTGCCAAGGCTAATGGCGCTATTGTATTTCAGCGCCACATGGACATAGAAGGCGTCCACAGAAACTGGGCATATCAAAGGGCGAAAAATGAATGGGTATTGAGCCTGGACGCGGACGAAGAAGTGACTCCTGAGTTAAAAGAAGAGATTAACGTCGCGATTCAATCAGATGATCACGTGGTTTACAATGTACCATTAAGGACTTATATAGGAAATTACTGGGTAAGGCACGGTGGCTGGTATCCCGGAAGAAAAGACAGGCTTTTCAAGAAAGATGAATTTAAATATGAAGAAGTTGGCGTGCATCCAAGAGTTTTTTATAAAGGCAGATGCGGCAGGTTGAATAGCGATATTATCCATAAAGGTTATGAGGATTTCGCAGAGCTATTCAGAGGTCTTAATGGCCAGACTACTTTAGAGGCGCAAAAATGGTTTAATGAAGGCCGTAAAGTGTGCGCAGGCCTGATACTCTGGAAAACAACCGACAGATTTTTCAGGACTTATATTGGAAAAAAAGGCTATAAAGACGGCTTAGTAGGTTTTGTAGTAGCTATGAACAGCGCGCTTTATCAGATCTTCAGCTATGTAAAATACCGGGAGCTCAAGAACAGATTACCTGGACGTGGCCGCAAGAGGATGAAAGAAATAGATAAAATAGACGGGCATTTTGGATTAAATGAAGGCTATCTGGTCTTCAATATAGCCAAATCTCTTAAAGATAATTCAGTCATACTTGAAATCGGAGCTTTTAAGGGGAAATCAACCTGTTTTATAGCTGAAGGGATCCGCGCCAAGAATTGCAGTTTTTATACAGTAGATACCTGGTTTAATGACTGCATGGGAGGCGAAAGGCAGGATGTATTTCCGGATTTTTTAAAAAACATAGAGCCTTATAAGAATAAAATAACGCCTTTAAGGGGTTATTCTTATGATGTGCGGAAGGGTTGGCCGGAACATAGAAAAATAGATTTCTTATGGATCGACGGGGATCATTCTTACAAAGGCGTAACCCGGGATATCCAGGACTGGATACCCCTAGTAAAAAAGAATGGCTTTGTGTGCTTTCATGATTACAGAGATGAACCTGATGTGAAAAAGGCAGTAGATGAAATAACAAATAGTAAAACAATACGATTTGTAAAAACAGAAGGCTGTATTTATATGGCCAGGCGCAATTAGATCTTGAAGGGAGAAAAATGAAAATCTTAGTGACAGGCGGCGCGGGTTTAGTAGGTTCGCATGCAGCGGAATATTACGCTAAAAAAGGCGATGAGGTTATTGTGCTGGATAATCTTATGCGCTCAAGCTTGTTCGGATACAATAAAGACAGCGTGGAGTTTAACTGGAACTATCTGGCGCAGTTTGACAATATAAAACGTATAAAAGGAGATGTTAGAGAAGAGCAGGATATAATGAAGGCCTTGGGAAATGGCGTGGATGCTGTAATACATACCGCGGGCCAGCCAGGAGTGCCCCTTTCCATGAAAATCCCGAAAGAAGATTTTAGCATAAATGCGTATGGTACATTAAATGTCCTGGAGTGTGTGAGAAAGGTTTGCCCTAAAGCGGCGTTTATATATTGTTCTACAAATAAAATTTACGGAGAAAATGTAGATCAAATTTCATTAGAGGAAGAAGAGACGAGATATGTGTATAAGAGCAAAAAAGGCGTTTCTGAGGAATTGAGCGTAGATCTGACAGGCCATACGCCTTATGGCGCTTCAAAATATACAGGCGATATTTATACCCAGGAATACGGCCATATGTATGGCATGAAGACAGCTGTATTCCGCATGTCGTGTATCTACGGCACAAGGCAGTTTGGCTTTGAAGACCAGGGCTGGGTGGCGTGGTTTGTCATAGCAAATCTCACAGGGCAGGATATTATTATTTATGGAGACGGAAAACAGGTAAGGGATTTATTGTATGTAGACGATTTGGTGGAGGCGTATGATAAATTTATAAATAGCGATATAAAACATGACGTGTTTAATATCGGCGGAGGCCCCAGGAACACCACGTCGCTTCTGGAGTTTATTGGCCTTGTGGAACAGAAAACCGGCATTAAATTCAGGAAAATAGAATATAAATCCTGGAGGCCGAGCGACCAGAAAGTGTATATCTCAGATATCTCCAAGGTCTCGAAGACTTTGAGTTGGAAACCAGGCGTTACTGTAGAGAAGGGGCTCGAGAAATTAATAGAATGGGTAGGCGCTAACAATAAATTTTTTATATGAAAGCTATTTTTTTAGATAGAGACGGCGTAATAAATAGAGATCCCGGGTTTGGGGATTATATAAAATCTTGGGCGGAATTTGAATTTCTGCCAGGCGCGATAGATGCCATAAAACTCCTCAATGAACATGGCTACGAGATATTTGTAATATCCAACCAGGCAGGCGTGGCAAGAGGGCTTTTTTCAAAAGAGTCGCTGGATGAGATTACCGCGAATATGCTTAAGGAGATTAATGCAAAAGGCGGAAAAATCCGGTCAATTTCATATTGCACTCACGCTAGCAATGCAGGATGCGACTGCAGGAAACCCAATACAGGCCAGATAAAAAATGTTACAAAAGGCCTGGATATAGATTTTAAAAAGGCGTATTTTATAGGCGACTCAAGGCTTGATGTGGGCGCAGGCAAAAATATGGGCTGTAAAACGATTTTACTTCTTACAGGCAAAGAAACCCAGGAAGACGCGAAGATATGGCAACACAAACCTGATTTTATAATGAATAACCTGACGGAGGCTGTAAAATGGGTATTAAAGGACGAACAAAAATCTTAGGAGAGCTTTTTAGGTTTCTTTGGCAGAGGAAACTCTGGTGGATGATGCCGATAGTAATAGTGCTTTTGTTATTAGGCCTGTTAATATTCTTTACTCAGTCATCAGCAGTCGCGCCGTTTATTTACGCATTATTTTAATAGCTATTGACAAATAAGGATATATATTGTATACTTTAATACAGAGAATTGTATAAATATATACAAATAATTGTATGGAATATAGAATAGATAAGCAAGGTTTAATGGATAGTCTCAGCACATGGAGTGGGTTTCTTAAGAGAGATGTTCGTTTAATTGCTTGTGGAGGAACTGCCTTGACGCTTTTAGGGGTAAAGGCATCCACCAAGGATATAGATTTAATAGTTCCTGATTTAAACGAACATGATTATCTTATAGATATTTTAAAACAGCTTGGTTATAAATCTGCTAGTGGTTCTGGTTGGTCAAGAGAAGATGGCTTTATTTTTGATTTGTTTAGGGGGAAGTTTGTGCATACTACAGAATTATTGGAAAGCCCTTTGAGTAAAGATAAACATATTTTAGTAAAGGAGTTCGATAGAATCTATTTAGGTGTTTTAAATTATTATGACATTATAATAACCAAACTTTTCAGGGCTACTAGCGTAGATATAGAAGACTGTCTTATGTTATTGAGAAGCAAAAAGAACGAGATAGATATAAAGCATTTAGAAAAACGCTTTAAAGAAACAGCTTCTTTTGACGTTTCAGAAGATAGGGTAAATAAAAATTTGGAGCATTTTTTAAAGACTGTTAAAGAAGAGAGATAATAATGAAAAACGATAATCTTTTAAAGAGAGTCGGTGATTTAGGCTTTCCGCTTTTTGAAGCGGAAGAGGATAAAAAGGTAAATTTAACCTTGGCAGACATGGTTAAAACAAAAGACCTTCGACTGTGGGAAGGATTTCCGGTTGTGTTAGCCAATAGTGCAGAAAAAGGATTATTTGATTATAAAAAGGCCAGCCTGTATTTAAAAGAACCTGTCGATAAATCATGTCTGGCAAAGTTATTAGTGCTGTCGCTTGCGCTATATAAATTCTTTAATTTAAAATTTACATGGACTGATGGATTGTATAAATCTCTCGCAGGTGCTAGCAAAAAAGAATCAGAAAGGTTTTTAGATAGTTTAAAAAATTCTGATGAACTGCAGGTTGGTAACTATAGAATGTCTACGCATAGGCTAAAGGCGGTGTTTACTAATTATTTTAGTCAATCGCAAGCAAGATTGAAAGAATTAGTAGCAGTTAAAAATGAGTTAGGGCTTGAATATGCTTTATCCCAGGTATTTTCCCCCAAGCAGAAAGAATTATTTTTTAAAAAATTAAAAAAGGAAAAGTTAACCAAAACTGAAAAAGAATATTTTTCCAGAGCTGTGAAAAAGAAGATATTAGCTTTGGCTAATACAGAATTGCATAGTTTATCCCAAAAGCTATTGGAATAGAAAATAATATATGAAAATACTTATTACATACGCATATGCGGGAGTGGGGCATAAAAAAGCAGCCCTGGCGATAGAAAAAGCTTTGGCTAGCGTTCCGAATGTCAAGGTTAAGAATATAGACGTCCTGGATTATACTAATGATTTTTTTAAGGCCTCTTATCCCGGCGTCTACTTATTTCTTATAAATAAGACGCCTACTCTGTGGGGGCTGTTTTATTATTTATTGGACGCCAGGGTTGTGGATTTCTTCATGGCGCCATTGAGAAAGTTTATACATAGGCTGAATTGCAAAAAATTTATAGAGTTTGTAAAAGCTGAAAACCCTGACGTGATAGTTTCAACGCATTTTATGCCGAGTGAGATTATTTCCGGGCTTAAAGAAAGCGGAGAGTTCAGAGGAAAACTGGTAAATGTGGTGACGGATTTTATAGCGCATTCTTTCTGGATGGCCAGGTCCAGCGATTATTTCATAGGGG
Organism: Candidatus Omnitrophota bacterium; assembly: GCA_018819285.1. Taxonomy (GTDB): domain Bacteria; phylum Omnitrophota; class Gorgyraeia; order Gorgyraeales; family Gorgyraeaceae; genus UBA10183. The sequence goes on along the minus strand of JAHJQM010000029.1, from coordinate 51,096 downwards.
CTATTCAGAGGACCAAGAAAGATCTTTTAAAGCGCGGTGTGCCTGAAGAAAAGATCAGGATTATGGGCATTCCATGCGACCCTGTGTTCAGCATTTCAAAGGGCAGGGAAAATTTAATAAAGCAGTTGGGCATAGAGCCTGGATTTTTCAATGTGCTTATAATGAGCGGGGGATTCGGCACAGGGCCTATGAAGGAAATAGTTACAGAGATAAACGATCTGGATCCTGAAACAAGGGACAATATGCAATTAATCGCGATCTGCGGCAAAAACGAACTTTTGTTTCATGAGTTAAGAAAAATGACTCAGGGCCTCAAAGTAAAGTTAAAGGCCTTTGGTTATATGAATAATGTGGATGAATTTATGGAAGTAAGCGATATAATAATTACAAAGCCGGGCGGCCTGACTATCTCGGAGGCGCTTTCAAAGATCTTGCCAATGATAATAGTCCAGCCGATACTTGGCCAGGAAACAAGAAATTGCAAAATTTTAACAGGATATGGGACTGCTGTAAAGGCAAAAAATACCAGGGAGGTTTGCGAGTTGATAGAAGAATTTGCTACTTCTCCTGAAAAAATAATAGGCACCAGGACCAGGATAAAGCTTCTCCGGTACCCCGATGCCGCTAAAAATATCGCAGAATTTGTAACAGCACGGGCGCAAGCAAGTTGACAAACTGACATTGTTAGTTTGTCAACTTATATGATAGGTTTGAAAAAATTGAGAGATTGTGAATTATGGATGTCACGCAAATTGTCGGAAAAATTGCGGATAGATTAAAGATAAAGGCGTATATTGTAGGCGGGCCTGTGAGGGATAAGCTGCTAGGTATGTCTAATTATGACCTGGATTTTGTAGTAGAAGGGGATGGGATTAAGTTTGCAGAAGTTTTGAATAAAAAATTAAAGGGCAGATTAATAACATACAAGGCGTTTGGCACAGCAACCATAGAGCTTAAAGGGAAAAGAATAGATATTGTTACGGCGCGCAAAGAGACTTACAAATATCCGGCAGCGTATCCTACTGTAAAGCCTGGCAAGATAAAGGATGATCTCTTCAGAAGGGATTTTACAATAAATGCAATGGCTTTGGCCATAGGTAAAAAAGGCTTTGGCAGATTAGTGGATTTCTACGGCGGCCAAAAAGATTTAACAAAGGGCGTGATAAGAGTATTGCATGATAAAAGTTTTATGGATGACCCGACCAGGATTTTCAGGGCTGTGAGGTTTTCAGTGAGGTTTGGTTTTAAAATAGAGCCGCACACAAAAAAACTCATGAAAGAAGCGGTGCTAGGTGGATTTCTAGGCGAAGTGAATGTAGGCAGGATTAGAAAAGAGATAGAGCTATTCCTAAAAGAGAAAAACCCTAAGAAATGTTTGGAAACATTCAGCAAACTAGTATGCTCAAGACCAGGTCTTGAGCACAGTAATTTGCGACCAAGGCCTGGTCTTGAATAAGAAATAAGGAGCGGAAATGGGAATACGATCAAAAAGAGTGGAAGGCCAGTTAAAAAAAGAAATCTCAAAAATATTACAGGAAGATCTGAAGGATCCGCGCATAGGTTTTGTAACTATCACTAGAATTGAGCTTACTGGCGACCTGAGGTATGCTAGGATTTATTTCAGCATCATGGGCGATGATTTGGTTAAAAAAGAGGGCTTGAAAGGCATAACAAGCGCCAAAGGCTTTATAAGAAAACTCATCGCAGAAAGAATAAATCTTAGGTATGTGCCAGAACTTCATTTTACATTGGACAATTCAATAGAATATAGCATAAACCTGGAAAAGACCTTCGAAAGGATAAAAAATGAGCATAAGGAGAGTCAAAGCGGCGATAAAGAAGTTTAATAAATTTCTTATAACAAGCCATATAAATCCAGAGGCTGACGCAATAGGCAGCCAGGTGGCAATGGTATTTTTACTTAGGAAATTAGGGAAGGTTGCTGTGATGTTGGATGACAGTCCTGTGCCTAGCCTGCTGCAATTTATAAAAGGCACTGAGAAAATATCAAAAGAAATGCCGCATGATTTTGATTATCAGGCGATTATTATCCTGGATTCTCCGGACTTGGCCAGGATAGGGCGAGTCAGTGAATATATCAAAAAAGATGCGGTAATAATAAATATCGACCACCACATCTCAAATATAAATTTCGGAAAATTCAACTGGGTAGAGCCGGAATTTTCAAGCGCGGGAGAAATGGTTTACGATTTATTCAAGGCGTTTAAGGTGAAGATAGATTTGGACGATGCAATCGCTTTATACGCCGCGATTATGACTGATACGGGATCTTTCAGGTATTCTAACACATCTTCAAAGACCCACAGGGTAGTCGCAGAATTGATAGATATAGGCGTCCAGCCGTACGAGATGCATACTAAGATTTACGAAACAAGCAGCGTGCAGGATACAAATCTTCTGGGAGAAGCCCTTCAGACAATGAAGCTTACAGAGGATGGAAAAATCGCATGGCTATGGGTTACAAAAGAGATGTTAAAAAAGACAAAGGCGTCTCTGGAAGGCACGGAAGGCATCATAAACTTTGCACGGTCGATAGACGGAGTAGAGATAGCGATTCTATTTAGAGAAACCGGCACTGAAGACAGGGTAAAGGCGAGTTTTCGCTCTAAAGGCAAAGTGGATGTAAATAAACTCGCAGGGTTATTTGGCGGCGGAGGCCATCCTACCGCAAGCGGCTGCACTGTATTCGGTAAAATAGAAGATGTAGAAAAAAAAGTCCTGGAAAAAGCAAAAGAAGCGGTTAACGATAAATCGTGTATTCATTAACCAATTTTGCAGATTATTTTTGCAATCTGCAAAATTCAGAGGCGAGCAATGCAACTGGATGGAATTTTGATAGTCAATAAGCCCTCAGGCATTACCTCCCACGATGTGGTAGATTTTATCAGGCGGAAATTCGATATAAAACGCGTTGGCCATGCAGGCACCCTGGATCCGATGGCGACAGGAGTCCTTGTGATGCTCCTGGGAAAAGCCACAAAATTATCAAATACATTCACGAGCGATGACAAAGTTTATGTCGCAAAAGTCTTTTTTGGGAAAAAGACCGATACGCAGGATAGTCAAGGCAAAGTTATTGAAGAGACAAAGATCGAGAGCCTGGATATAGAGGCTATAAAAAAAGCGCTTGATAATTTTAAAGGAGAAATAGAGCAGATCCCTCCAATGGTATCCGCAATAAAATATAAAGGCAAAAAACTTTATCAGCTTGCAAGGTCTGGCAAGACAGTAGAAAGAAGCTCACGCAAAATAAAAATCAGCGATATTGAAATACTTGATTTTAATTTTCCGGAAATGACCTTTAGAGTTAGGTGTTCCAAAGGCACTTACGTGAGAACCTTATGCGAAGATATTGGTAAATCGCTGGGAGTTCCGAGCCACATGTCAAGCCTGGTAAGAAGCGCGTCAGGAGATTTTTTATTAGAAGATTCAAAGACCCTGGATGAGGTAAATGAAAAAGATATCATATCCTACAGCAGTTACGATAGGCATATTTGACGGCGTCCATAAAGGCCATCAGGTGATCTTGAAAAAGGTCTTGGAAGAGGCAAAAAGATCGCGCCTCAAAAGCGTAGTCATTACGTTTAATCCGCATCCTGTAAACGTCCTTAATCCTAGCGCCGAAATCCCGCTTTTAATGTCTCTGGAACATAGAGGCAGATTAATAAAAAAAATGGGCGTAGATTATTTTTTTGTCGAGAGATTTACGAAAAGTTTTTCAAAGCTCAGCCCGGAAGGTTTCATAAAGAATATCCTGATAGATAAATTAAATCTCAAAGCGCTTGTAACAGGCGAGAACTTTTTATTCGGCTTCAAAGAAAAAGGCGATGTAAGGCTGTTAAAAAGATTAAGCAAGCTTTACAATTTTAAATTATGCAGCATCACGCCTATAAAAATAGAAGGAGACTATGTCTCCAGCACAAGAATCAGAAAAGCGATTGAAAGAGGGGACCTGTTGCTTGCTTCAAAATTATTAGGCCGTCCGGTAACAATTTTAGGCACTGTTGTAAAAGGTAAAAGGCTCGGCAGAAAAATAGGTTTTCCTACGGCGAATATTGACCCGCACCATGAATCCATTCCTTCGAGTGGCGTTTATAGCGTTGACGTAGCGTTGGATAGGGATGGGAAGCTCTACGGCGGTATATTAAATATAAGCGCCCACAAAATAATAGAAGCCCATATATTTAATTTTAATAAAGATATCTACGGAAGAGATATAGAAGTTATATTTAAGAAAAAGATAAGAGACGAAAAGAAATTCAAATCCCTCGAAGCCCTCAAGCGTCAAATCCAACAAGACATTCTACGCGCCCTCTAAACAACTTTACACAAGTGACATTGTCGGTTGTGTAAAGTTGCACTATATTTAGTGTCTATAAATAACAATATATCCCGTATATAGTATTATCCCAAAAAAGTTAGAATTTTTACTTGACATAAAAACTCTGTTAGGGTAAACTTTGATTACAAAGTGGTACAAAGTGGAGTAAAGTGGAGTAACATATGTTTTACGGAGAATTCAAGCATACGCTGGACAGAAAACAACGCATTATCATTCCCGCTAAATTCAGGGACGCGCTCAAGGAGCATTATGTCGAGCGCTTTTTTATTACCCGCGGCTTGGATAAATGCCTTTTTATGTTTGCTGAGGATGAATGGAAGGTCCAGGAGCAGAAATTTAAATCAATGTCATTTACGAAACGAGAATCCAGAAAATTCAACAGGCTTTATTTTTCAGGCGCCTCGGAAATGGTTCCTGATAAACAGGGCAGGATACTTATTCCGTCGTACTTGAAAGATTACGCAGAAATAAAGAAGGAGGTGTATATTATCGGCGTATCAAACCGTATCGAAATATGGAGCCATGAACTTTGGGAAGAATATTATTCCAAGTCCAAAGATACGTTCGAAGATGTAGCTGAAAAACTTATTGAGGAATAGCAAAGGAGGTCTTATGTTACGCAATCATAATTCCAGAGTAGTTGTAAAATGTAAAGTTTGTGAAACAAATTTTTTTGATATTCCTGTTGAATGTATACGCAGAACCCGGTCTTTGAATATTGACCCAAAGTGTCTTGCGGCTAGTGAGGAGATTTATAAGATACTGAAAAGCAATAATGGAAAAAAGCTATTTGCATAATCCAGTATTGGCGAGAGAGGTAATTAGTTTTTTAAATCCTGCGCCGGGCGAGATAATAGTAGATGCTACGATAGGTGGCGCAGGGCATAGCGAGCAAATCCTTCATAAAATCACACCTGGCGGCATGCTGATAGGGATCGATAGGGATGAAGAAACATTGAGACTGGCATCTGAAAGACTGAGGCCTTTCGAGGGGTCATTTAAATTGATAAACAAAAATTTTAAGTATCTAAAAGAAATACTTAAAGACATAGGAGTCAGTAAAGCCAATGGGATTATATTTGATATGGGCATATCTAGTATCCAAATGGAGGCATGGCAAAGAGGATTCAGCATAAAAATGGACGGCCCTTTAGATATGCGCATGGACCGCAACCAGCGCCTTACTGCAAAGGACCTGGTGAATGGCCTGAGCGAAAGGGAACTCTCTATTATTATAAAAGATTTAGGGGAAGAGAGGTTTCATGGAAGGATAGCCAGGCGTATTGTTGAAGAAAGAAGGAAAAAAGAAATCTCTACAACAGCTGAGTTGACTGAAGTAATTTTACGCAGCCTTCCTTACGTTAACAATAAATACAAGATTCACCCTGCTACCAGGACGTTCCAAGCCCTTCGCATAAAGACTAACGATGAATTAGATTCAATAAGCGAGGCCTTGATGGAATTACCAGAGGCCCTTGAAAAAGGCGCCAGGGCTTGCGTTATATCATTTCATTCTTTGGAAGACAGAATCGCAAAGCATACTTTCAAAAAGTTTAAGGCCGAAGGCATTTTTAATATCCTTACCAAAAAACCTATTGTGGCGGATGAAAACGAAGTGATTGCGAATCCGCGTTCCAGAAGCGCCAAGCTTCGAGTCGGAGAAAGGCTGTAAAAAATGAATAAAAACCCCAACAATTACTGCCCTAAAATTCTCGCAACTATCTTGATGGTGACTTTTGTAGCAGTTATGTATGTGAATCAGCAGGCCTTGATATATCAAATGGGCCTGAAAGTGAAACAAAATAATGATGTATATGCAAAGTTGGTTGACCACAACAAAATTCTGGTATATAATGTTTTAAATTTGAGGTCACCTGTCGCTCTTGAGAGAAGACTCTTAGCCAAGGAAGTAGAGTTATCCATGCCTTCCAAATGGCAGGTGGTGAAGATTGATCATTCCCCCAAAAAGCTTGTTTTAAATTATAAAAATTTAGCAAAGAAAAGCCCTTTAGCCAATCTGTTTGTGAGCGGCCGTTAAAAAATAGGTAAGAATTGTGTACAAAGGAACCCCTTCCCGTATAAGGAAAGTCCTATATACTTTAATCATAGCGTTCGTGCTTCTATGTGTCAGGCTAGTTTTTGTACAGCTAGGCGCAGCAAGATCCCTGTCAAATATTGCTTCAAATCAATATAGGCTTTTGGTGCCGCTTCTCCCTAAACGCGGCGTAATTTACGACCGTAACCTAAAAGAACTCGCTATAAACATAAATCTGGTTTCAATATTTGCCGAACCTTTCAAGGTAAAAGATAAAGGCATAGACAGCCAGAAACTTGCGTCTATCCTTGGTCTAAGCCAGGATGAGATATATAAGAAACTCAACCAGAAAAGAGGTTTTGTTTGGTTGGGCCGTAAGGTTTCCCAGGATACTGCTAGGGTTATCCGCGCCCTTAATATTAAAGGTATAGATTTTATCAAAGAGCCCCATAGGGCCTATCCTAATGGTGTAATCGCAAGCCATATCCTTGGTTTTACAGACATAGATAATAACGGCCTTGAAGGCCTGGAACTGAAATTCGATAAATATTTAAAAGGCGTTATAGGCTATAGATATGCGATAAGAGACGCCAAGCAACGCGAAGTCCCTGGGTATGAATATAAGGAAATACAGCCGATTGACGGAGATAATCTTGTACTCACCATAGACAGTTTAATCCAGTCGTTTGCAGAACGCGAACTGGAAAATGGTTTTAAAAAATATCACGCCAAGGGCGCGTGTATCATTGTAATGGACCCTTTCACAGGAGATATACTTGCGCTTAGCAATAGGCCTAATTTTGACCCGAATAATGCCAAGGCTGAACCCCCTGACTCTAGAAGAAATAGAGCCATATGCGATTTTTTTGAACCTGGCTCAAGTTTTAAAATAATAACAGCCTCCAGCCTCCTTGAAGAAAAGGCAGTTCAGCCCAGCGACAAGTTTTTCTGCGAGAACGGCGAATATAAATGGTGCGGCCATAAATATCATGATCATAAACCTCATGGCTGGCTGGAATTTAGAGATGTGATCAAATATTCTTCTAATATCGGCACAATGAAAGCAGCCCAGCGGCTCGGAAAAGACAGGCTGTATAAATATATAAAGAAGTTTGGATTTGGAGAAAAGACAGGCATCGAACTTCCAGGAGAAGTAAATGGCATCACTACTCATCCCAATACCTGGTCAAAACTTTCTCTCTGCAGTATTTCAATGGGCCAGGAAGTGACCGTAACAGCTCTTCAGCTTGCCTGCGCAATGTCAACCCTTGCAAACGGAGGCAATCTCGTAAAGCCAAGAATAGTTGATATGATACAGGACTGCACAGGTAATGTTATACAGAAATTTGAGCCAAAGAAACCCCAGAGGGTGATTTCAGAAGAAACTGCCAGAGAAATGAGAACTATATTAAGAAGCGTTGTCGATAGCGGCACAGCAAAACTTGCAGAGGTTGAAGGATATTTTCCTGCAGGTAAAACAGGCACAGCCCAAAAAGTAGAGTCTAACGGCACTTATTCGCATAGCAAATTTACAGCCTCATTTATAGGCTTTGTGCCGTCCGATAATCCAAAGTTTGTTATAGTTGTAATAATGGACGAGCCGCGGCCGATTTACTATGGAGGAGTAGTCTGTGCGCCTGTATTTAAAAAAGTAGCCGCAGAGCTCATGAGCTACTACAAGATCTGGCCAAAAGACAAAAAAGTGGCAGAGAAAAATAATAAAAAGCCAGCAAGTTGACACTTCTGACAATGTCAAAAGTGTCAAGTTGTTAAGATAGGTATATATGAAATTAAAAAAAATAATAGATAATTTAAGCGGAACAGTGAAGGTTGATGGCAAAACAAACCTGGAAATAACAGGTATTGCCTGCGATTCAAAGGCAGTTAAACCTGGCTATATGTTTATTGCCTTAAAAGGATCAAGAGTAAATGGCGCGGATTTTATTGATGAGGCAATAGATAGAGGCGCTAATGCGATTTTATTAGATGATGATAGCGCAGGTATATTTAAAAGAGGCAATACCTTTATATATGTGGAAGACGCCAAGTACGGCCTTGCTCAGGCTTCTCAGGCTTATTTTGGCGATATCTCTAGTAAAATGAGCCTTATAGGCGTTACCGGCACTAATGGCAAAACCACGATTACATATCTCATGGAAAGCATACTTAAGTCCAGGAATGAGGGCGTGGGAGTAATAGGCACTGTGAATTATAGATTTGGCCAGCGCTCCATCCCCAGCATAAATACTACGCCAGGGGCATTAGAGCTTTACTCTCTTTTATCAAACATGCAAAAAGAAAAGTTAAATTATTGTATAATGGAAATCTCCTCGCATTCTTTGGAACAGAGAAGGGTGGAGACATTGCAATTTGACGTGGCTATATTTACAAATCTTACCAGAGAACATCTGGATTTTCACAAAAATATGGATGATTATTTGAACGCAAAGCTTAAATTATTCGAGAAAATAAAAAAAGGCGGCTTTGCAATAGTAAACATAGACGACCCTGCTTCAGAAAAAATTATAGAGAAGGTTAAATCTGAAAGCAAGGCAGCTATAATTACATACAGCATCGACCGCGAAGCAGATATTACAGCCAGAGACTTGCGACTTTCCTGTAACGGTTTAGAATTCAAGCTTTATAGCCCTAAAGGCACAATTGAAATTAAATCAAATTTAATCGGCCGCCATAATATCTATAATATCCTAGCCAGTATTGGCGCCAGCCTTGCTATTGGAATGGATTTAAAAGATATAAAGATTGGCGTTGAAGCGCTAAAAAGCCTTCCTGGAAGGCTCGAAAGCGTTGGCTGCGGCCAAAATTTTTCAGTTTACGTTGATTATGCTCATACAGAAGACGGGTTTACCAATGTGCTTGAATCCCTGAGGGAATTAAAACCGCGCAGGCTTATTTCAGTATTCGGCTGCGGGGGAAATCGCGACAGAACTAAAAGGCCGGCCATGGGAAAGATTTCAACAGAACTTTCAGACATTGTTTTTATTACAAGCGATAATCCCAGGACCGAAGAGCCGATAGATATAATAAACGAGATTATTAAGGGCATAAGCCCTCAAAAAGATAATTATGCAATCGAGCCGGACAGATTTAACGCTATTAAAAAGGCCTTGGTTGAGGCCCATGAAGGCGATATAGTGTTAATTGCCGGCAAAGGCCATGAGACATACCAGATATTCAAGGACACTACTATTCCCTTTGACGATAGGGAGGTTGTAAAAAGGATTTTAAAGGAGGCGGGGCTATGTTTACAGTCAGAGATGTCTTAACTGCAGTAAAAGGAAAGCTTTTGTCAGGGAATATGGAAGAGATACTGACAGGCGTATCCACTGATACGCGCAAGATAAAAAAAGGCGAACTTTTCCTGGCTATAAAAGGCGATAGGTTTGACGGCCATAGTTTTATCTTGGACGCTGTTTCTAAAGGCGCTGGAGGCGTCTTGGTCCAGGAAGGTGGCATTACAAATGCAAATTTTAAATTGCCGGATGTTTCCTTTATCTCGGTCAATGACAGCGTAAAGGCGCTTGGAAATATTGGAAATTTCCACAGGTCTAGATTTACCATACCTATAATAGGCATTACTGGCTCAAATGGCAAAACCACCACCAAAGAAATGACAGCAGTCATACTGAGCAAAAAATTTAATGCTTTAAAAAATTTCGGCACAGAGAATAATAATATAGGCGTACCGCTTACTTTGATGCGCTTAAATAGCGAGCACAATATAGCGGTTCTAGAGATGGGCATGAATCATTTGGGCGAGATAAGATGGCTTTCAGAAATAGCCAGGCCCACAGTAGCTATTATTACAAATATAGGGCATTCGCACCTGGAATACTTGGAAGACGTAGATACTGTCCTTAAGGCAAAAGTGGAAATACTGGAACATATGGATAAGGATGCAAAACTTATTTTAAATGCCGATGATGAATACCTCAAAAAAATAAAAACAAATCTCAAGACCGTCTGGTTCGGTTTTGATAAAGAGGCTGATTTTTATGCTGATAAGATAAACCTGGAGCCTGATGGTATAAATTTCAGGCTAAATGGAAAATGGGACATATCGCTCGGTGTGCTTGGCAGGCATAATGTTTATAACGCCCTTAGCGCTATAGCCTGCGCCTGGGATTTTGGCATATCTATAGATGAGATAAAAGATGCTTTAAAAGAATTCAGAGTGCCTAATATGAGGATGGAGGTCAAGAGATTCGGAGATATAAAAATAATAAACGACACCTATAACGCCAATCCTCAGTCAATGAAACAGGCAATAGAGGCATTGAGGGATATGACCACAGAGGGCAGAAAAATACTCATAGCAGGCGACATGCTTGAACTCGGCACATTTTCAAGCAGGTTTCATCATCTGGTTGGTAAACAAGCGGCAGAATCAGGGATAGACCTTATAGTAGCTGTTGGAAAACTTGCGGAGCATGTCGGAAAAGGCGCGCAGGAAGCAGGCATGAGCAATAGGAAAATAAAACTCTGCGCAGTTATGAAAGATGCCCGGGAAAAAGTCGCCACCCTGATTAAAAAAGGCGATACAATTCTCGTAAAAGGCTCCCGTGCGATGAGAATGGAAGAAATCGTAGGCGATCTAGAATCTCAATTTAAGATAAGTTGACACTGTGACATTGTTAGAGTGTCAACTTACGTAGGTACGGAAAGGGAAAATAAATGCTATATTACTTGCTTTATCCGCTCAGAGAATATTTTACGATCTTTAATGTTTTTAAGTATATCACTTTCAGGGCAGCGTTTGCCAGCATCACCGCATTTTTAATAACAGTTATTTTTGCGCCGCCTATAATAAGGAAACTGGCGGCTCTAAAGATAGGCGAAAACGTAAGGCATGAGGAATGCCCTAACCTCTACGAAAAGCATAAGAATAAGCAAGGTACGCCTACAATGGGCGGCATATTGGTTTTAATAGGCATATTTGCGTCTACTTTGCTATGGGCTAAATTGGACAATTCTTATTTGCTTCTTGCGCTTTTTGTTACGCTTTATATGGGCATTTTAGGCTTTATAGATGACTATAGAAAGTTAGTATACAAAAAAACAAAGTCAGGTAAACGTGGCCTTAATAAAAGGACAAAACTTTTTTTTCAGGTTCTCATAGGGCTTATGGTAGCGTTGTTTTTATATTGGAATCCTGACAATACCAGGGCGCTTGAATTTCCATTTTTCAAAAATATTGTAATAGATCTGGGGATTTTTTATATACCTTTTGTAATACTTGTGATTACCGCATGTTCAAATGCTGTGAATATCACAGACGGCCTGGACGGCCTTGCAATAGGAACAATAATAATGACAGCAGTCACTTATACAGGCATGAGTTATGTAACAGGCCATGTGAAGTTTGCTGAGTATCTTGGCATCTATTATCTTCCTGAAGCAGCGGAACTGACTGTTTTCTGCGCGTCAATAATAGGCGCTGGCCTTGGATTTTTATGGTATAACTCATACCCTGCTACGATATTTATGGGCGATACAGGCGCCCTGGCGCTCGGAGGCGCAATAGGCACAGTAGCTGTTTTTATAAAAAAGGAGATGTTGTTATTCTTAGTAGGCGGGATATTTGTGGTAGAGGCATTGTCAGTGCTATTACAGATGATTTCTTTCAGGACAACCGGAAAAAGGATATTTAAAATAGCGCCCATACATCATCATTTTGAAATGTGCGGCTGGCCTGAGTCAAAGGTCACAGTAAGATTCTGGATAATCGCAATAATATTAGTTTTGCTCAGTTTTTCTACATTAAAGTTGCGTTAATATGTAACAACTTTACACAACCGACAATGCCGCTTGTGTAAAGTTGCTTAAGGAGAAGATGAAGTATGGCAAAAGTGGTGATAGTTGGTCTGGCAAAGAGCGGGATTGAGGCAGCTCGGCTTCTTGCAAACCGCAAAAATACTGTCTTTATCACAGAGCTTAAAAATGACAAAGCTGCAAAAAAATCCAGAGATTTATTGATTAAGGAAGGCGTAATTAAGCCGGAAAATATAGAACTGGGCGCTCATTCGGATAAATTTATAAAAAAATCAGACTACATGGTAGTAAGCCCTGGGGTTCGACGCGATAGCCTGCCCATTAAATTAGCTGAAGCGAAGAAAATTCCTGTAATAACCGAATTGGAATTAGCCTATACAATGTGCCCCGCGTCTACGTCTATAATTGCCGTAACAGGCACTAGCGGCAAAACCACCACTGCAACCCTTATAGGCCAGATGCTTAAAAGCTCAGGGCTTGACGCAATCGTATGCGGCAATATCGGCAACCCTTTCTCCGGAGAGATAAATCGGATAAAAAAAGATTCTATAGTGGTTCTGGAAGTGAGTTCTTTCCAGCTGGAACTTATCGATAAATTCAAACCAAAGGTAAGTATAATGTTGAATATTTCTGACAATCATCTGGACAGGCATAAGGATATGCATGAGTATATCTCTGCCAAATGCAGGATTTTTCTAAATCAGGATACAAAAGACGTACTTTTTTTAAATAAAAATGACGAATATTTAAGGGAAATTGCGGCCGCGGTAAAAGGGCCGCAGGTTGAATTTTTTAATGAATATAAAGATTTTGGCCAAAGACACAGCATATTGAATGAAGATTTTCTTGCAGCTATGTCAGCAGCTTCCATTATGGGCGTAGATGAAAATAAAATGCTGGAAGTGATTAGGAATTTTAAAGGCATAGAACACAGATTGGAACATGTTGCCAATATAAATGGCGTTGAGTTTATAAATGATTCAAAGGCCACGACTGTTTCAAGCGTGGGATGGGCGCTAGAGTCTCTGGAAAAAAATATTATCCTTATCATAGGCGGAAGATATAAAGGAGGCGACTTCGGTTTATTAAAGCCTCTAGTCGAAAAAAAGGTGGATTATATAATTTCAATAGGCGAGGCCAGACTTCAGATTAAAAAAGGCTTAGGCGGAGTAAAACCTATATTTGAAGCAGACTCCTTCAGTCAGGCTGTATCTAAAGGGTTCAAAAGGGCTAAAAAAGGAGGCAGGGTTTTACTTTCTCCCGGGTGCTCCAGCTTTGATATGTTCAAAAGTTACGAAGAGCGCGGCAAAATTTTCAAGGAACTTATAAATGAAATTAGAAAATCTAAATAAAGACAGCCAGAATCTTTTAATAATAGCCACAATACTTTTGTGCATAGGCATAGTAATGATATACTCTGCCTCTAGTTGTTATGCGTACGAGCAGTATAATGACAGCGCATATTATTTAAAAAGGCATCTAATGCATTTTACCTTAGGCCTTTTACTCGCAATGTTTTTCTTAAAGAATGATTATAAAAATTTAAAGAAATACACTAAACTATTTCTTGCAATTTCAATAATAGGTCTTATATTGACACTTCTTCCTGGCATAGGCCGTGAAGCAGGCGGCGCAAAAAGGTGGGTAAAGCTTGGTTTTATAGGGTTCCAGCCTTCAGAATTTGCTGGGTTTTTCCTTATAGTTTACATAGCAGATATTCTAGACAGAAAACAGCCTGTAATAAGAAATTTCATGCAGGGTTTCATGCCGCCTTTAATGGTACTTGGTTTTTCAGTTTTATTGATACTTTTGCAGCCTGACTTAGGGAGTTCTGTTTGCATCCTTGCGGTAGGCCTTATCATGATGTTTGTTTCAGGAGTCAATATGGTGTATTTTTTGCCTTTTTTAATCCTGATAATCCCAATTTTTTATTTTCTGATATTTAAAGTCGCATACAGGCTGCGGCGTATCGCAAGTTATCTTGACCCTTGGAGTGATACTCAAGGAGCTGGTTTTCAGATAATACAGTCATTTCTTGCGCTTGGTTCAGGCGGTATTTTTGGGCTTGGCCTGGGTTGTTCAAAACAAAAACTTTTTTACCTGCCTCAGGCGCACACAGATTTTATATTTTCAATAATAGGAGAAGAAGCAGGGCTTATAGGAACCTTGTCGGTCGTAGCGTTATTCGTGGCGTTTGTGTGGATCGGCATACAAATTTCAATAAAGGCGAAGGATTTATTCGGCAGGCTTCTCGGTCTTGGCATAACCACTAGCATTGGCTTGAAGGCAGTCATAAATATAGCTGTTTCAACAGGAGCAATACCCACAAAGGGGCTGCCTTTGCCTTTTATTAGCTATGGCGGCACAGCGTTGATTTTTAACATCATCGCCGTTGCCATGCTAATCAACATCTCTAATTCTTAGCTAAGTTGACATTCTAACATTGTTAGAGTGTCAACTTAGGAGGGTTTTATGAAGGTATTGATAGTCGCAGGGGGGACAGGCGGGCATATATTGCCGGCTCTAGTGTTAGCCAGGGATATAAAAATAAGAAATATCGGGCAGGTTTTATTTGTAATATCTTCCAGAAAACAGGACAGAGAAATTATCTCTGGGAAAGGCGTAGATTTCACAACTTTACCTATAAGATCACTTCAATCTAAAAATATCTTTAGCGTATTAAATTTTTTAGCAAGACTTTTTATAGGAACAATAGAATCTCTGTACTTACTTTTGAAATTTAAGCCTGATACCGTGGTGGGTTTCGGAGGATATGTTTCAGGCCCCATAGTTTTACTGGCAAGTCTTTCAGGCGTAAGGACAATTATACATGAGCAGAATGTATGCCCTGGCAAAGCAAACAGGATTCTGGCTAGATTTGTAAATAAAATCGCCATAGGTTTTCTAGATGCAAAAAGCTATTTGAAAAGCTTTGAATCAAAGATTATTTTCTCGGGAAATCCGCTAAGAGAGGGGCTTAAAAAGGATAACAGGCTAAAGGCTGCGGATTCTTTTAACGTGCTTATAATAGGAGGCAGTCAGGGCGCTCATAAATTGAACGCTATGGTGCCTGAGGCAGCAGGCCTTATAGAGAAAGACAATAGAAATATGCTGAATTTTATTCATATTGCAGGGAAAAACGATTTGGAAGAGGTGGAAAAATCTTACGAAAAAGTAGGAATAAAAAACAGGGTATTTTCCTTTACAGGACATATGGAGAGGCTTTATAATGAATGCGATTTTGTAATTTCTAGGGCAGGTGCTATGACAGTATCTGAATTATTGACGCTTGAGATACCGGCGATACTGGTGCCTTACCCGTATGCAGGCGGCCATCAGAAACTTAACGCAATGGTCCTTGAAAAAATAGGCTCCGGCGTATTGCTGGAAGAGAAAAATTTGACTCCTTGCGCCATGCGGGACGCTATATTGAAATTAATGGATAGGGATATTTTGAGAGACATGTCGGACAGGGCGAAACGCATTGACAAACCAGACGCGTGTAAAATTTTAATAAAGGAGCTTTATAGATGATAAAAGGGAAGACTGTGCATTTTATAGGAATAGGCGGCATAGGCATGAGCGGTCTCGCAGAGGTGTTTCATTGTTACGGTTATTCGGTACAGGGATCTGATTTGAGGAATTCAAGGTCCACTGACAGGCTTGAAAAGATGGGCGTAAATATTAAAATAGGCCATCGGTCGGAAAATATAGACGGCGCTGATTTTATCATATATTCTTCGTGCATAAAAGACACTAATCCGGAGTACATGGCCGCTAAGCTCAAGGGCCTGCCCATACTGAAACGCATGGAAGCGCTGGCAATGCTGATGCAGGATAAAAAGGCAATAGCTATTTCAGGCGCGCACGGCAAGACTACCACTACGTCGCTTGTCTCCATTCTATTGCTAAATGCCGGGCTTGACCCTACTATATTTATAGGGGCTGACGTGCATTTTTTGAAAGGCAACGCAAGGTATGGCCAAAGCGATATCATGGTTACAGAAGCTGACGAGTCAGACGGCTCTTTTGTATTGCTTAACCCGTTATATTCTGTCAGCACCAATATAGACAGGGAACATATGGATTATTACGGCACGATGGAGAATGTCCTGAGCGCCTATAAACAGTTTATCAGCAATACAAAGGACGAAGGCTGCGCTTTTATATGCGCTGAAGACGAGTATTTAAAAAATATAGCGCGCCAGTCCGAAAAAAGGATTTTAAAATACGGGATCTCTGATTACGCGGACATAAAAGCGGAAAATATAAAATTAATGAACTTAAGCGGTTCTGAATTTGATTTAAGATATAAAGGCGCGAAACTGGGCAGGATAAAGCTTTCAATACCAGGGGTGCATAACGTAGTAAACAGCTTGGCTGCCATAGGAGTGGCAATGGAGCTGGGCTTGAATTTTAATATTATAAAAGATATAATCGGGGAATTTAAAGGCGCTGACAGGCGGTTCAGGATAACCCAGCTGGGTTCCGATATCCTTGTTATAGACGATTACGCCCATCATCCTACGGAGATAAAGGCTACCCTCAAATCAATGGAGGACTCAGGCAGGCGCTTGGTAGCTGTTTTTCAGCCGCACAGGTTTTCCAGGACCAAGGATCTGAAAGATCAGTTTGGTGAATGCTTTGACATGGTGGACCACTTGGTGGTGACTGATATATATTCCGCGAATGAGAAGCCTATTGAAGGCGTAAGCGGGAGAGATGTATGCGATAGCGCCATAAAATGCGGCCATAAAGATGCGCATTTTGTTTCAAGAAGTGATATAATAAAACATTTGATAGATGTGGTAAAACCGGGCGACGCGGTATTTTTATTAGGGGCGGGCGATATAGGGGAATTGCCTTTCAAGATTGCCAAGACCCTGGAAGAAATTAATGCTAATGTACATGATAATATACAATGAGCCGCTATCCCGGCATACAAGTTTTAAGATCGGGGGCCCTGCGTATTGCTGGATAGAGCCTGAAAATTCAGACGGCATTTTAGAAGCGATTAATTTTATAGAGGCTAAAAATAAAAAATTTATCATACTAGGCAAGGGCACAAACCTGTTAGTTAAAGACGAAGGTTTTAACGGGGCAATAATACACCTGGCCAAAGGTTTTGAAAAAATAGAAACAGAAAAAGAAGTCATAATAAAAGCAGGCGCCGGGCTCAGTCTGGCAAGATTAACAAAATATGCTTTTGATAATAGCCTGGCAGGTTGCGAATTTCTAGCAGGGCTGCCAGGAAATCTCTGCGGCGCGATTTTTATGAACGCAGGCGTTCGAAGCCTGGAATGCCCGGCTGAATTTATTGAGATAAAAGATATAATATTAGACGTGGAAATTTTAGATCTTAAGGATAGGAAAATAAAAACCCTGGACAAAAGAGATATAGATTTTAAATACCGCTCTTCAGGCCTGGAAAGAAAGATTATTTTAGGCGCAAGGCTAAAGCTCGAAAAAGACAATAAAATTAATATCCAGGATAGGATCAAGGCGTTTAATAAAAAACGAGATTGGCTTGCTAAAATAGGTTTTCCAAATGCAGGCAGTATATTTAAAAATCCCAGCCCTTATAAGTCAGCGGGAATGTTGATAGAATCCTGCGGCTTGAAAGGCAAAAGGATAGGCGACGCGGAGATCTCTAAAGTTCACGCAAATATTATAGTGAACCTTGGCAAAGCAACAGCAAATGATGTCTTGGGCCTGATAGATTTAGCCAGGGCAGGCGTTAAGCAGAAATTCGACATAAACCTGGAACTTGAATTAAAGATAATATGAAAAATAAAAGAGTCGGCGTATTAATGGGCGGGCCATCTTCCGAGAGGGAGATTTCTATAAAATCAGGCAAGGCAGTCTGCAAGGCGCTTGAAGCAAAGCGGATAGATTATGTTCCTGTAGAGCTTATGCCAGGACCTAATATAAACGGTTATAAAGAATCTGTAGCTAAAAAGCTTGCTTTGCTGAGAATAGACGTGGCATTTGTTGCGCTTCACGGAGAATTTGGAGAAGACGGCACAGTGCAAGGGCTTCTTGAAAAAATGAAGATACCTTATACTGGCAGCTCATCTTCTGCATCCAGAGTGGCAATGAATAAAATCGCTGCAAAAGAGATGTTTAAATCAAAAGATATACCGATTGCCAGGCATGAAATTCTAGCCAAGGACAATTTCAACAAAGGCTGCGATATAGGCGTGTATTTTAAAAATTTAGGGTCCAGTCTTGTTGTTAAACCTTCCAACGGCGGCTCCAGCATAGGCCTGAATATAGTCAGCAGCAGAAAAGGCCTGAAGGCTGCGATCGAAGACGCATTTAAATACGATAATAGATTGATAATTGAAGAATACATCCCTGGCAGGGAAATTACAGTTGGCATAATAGAAGACATGGCCTTGCCTATCGTAGAGATTTTGCCAAAAAGAAAATTTTTTGATTTTACTGCAAAATACCAAAACAGCCTTACCGAATATATTGTGCCTGCTAAGATAGAAATTGCCATTTATAAAAAGTGCCAGGATATAGGCCTTAGGGCTCATAAAGCTCTTTCGGCGCGGTCGTTTTCGCGCGTAGATATTATATTGAATAAAAAGAAAGGGCCTGTGGTATTGGAGGTAAATACCATACCTGGCCTTACAGAAACAAGTCTTCTTCCAAAGGCTGCTAGAGCCATCGGCATGGAATTTGAAGACCTCTGCCTTAAAATTTTAGAGTCAGCGTCATGGTAAAAATAAAAAGACAAAAAGTCCGTTCACACAAAAAGAAGAAGGAAGCTCAATCTAGGCCTAGGCGTAATTTTAAAGGAGTCTTTAAATTTATTTTCTGGACGATCCTTGTGGCAGGCGTTGGCGTAGGCATCGTGACGTTTCAATATATGTTTGTGGATTCTGATTTGTTCAATGTAAAAGGCCTGGATGTAAGGTTTTATGACCAGAAAGGTGTATTACAGAGGACAAACTTCAGCGACATTGATGCCTTGGATGTTTTGGGCGCCAATATATTTCTGGTGGACCTGAAGAATTTTAAAGAAAAAATAGAGGCTAGTCACCCTGAATTAAGAGATATAGTTATTAGAAGGGAATTGCCGAATAGATTAATTATTCAGGCAAGGCAAAGACTGGCCGTAGCTCAAGTTTATGACGACAAGCCGTATTTTATAGATAAAGACGGAGTTTTTCTTCCCTATGCAAGTAGTTCTGTGGGAGAAGATATCCCTATTATTTCAGGTATCAGGGTAGCCGGCCCTTTCAGGAGCAGCGTGGCCCAGAAAGAGAAGATTAACAAGGCCTTATTCCTTATAGGCGCGCTGTCAATGAATAAAAAACTTTCAAAATACCAGATAAAAACAATAGATATAGCTGACAGCCGCAATATATCTTTTTTTCTTTCAGCTAAGAATGCTGAAAAGGTTGAGATAAAGATAGGAGAAGGCGAGTTTAATAAAAGGCTGGATGTGCTCGCTACAGTGCTGGAACAACTGGGTCATGATATAGAAAGAGTGAAATATATAGATTTACGTTTTGAGGACCCGATAGTGGGGCCTAGATAACAATTATTTATATGAATAGAGATATAATCTGCGGTTTAGACATCGGCGCTTCTAATGTCAGGGTATTGATTGCAAACTCTGACCAGAATGTGCTTGGATTTGGCCAGGCTCCTACTAAGGGATTTTCTAAAAGCGTGGTTTCAAATCTCGGGTTATTGTCAGATGCAATAGAGACTAGCGTCATGAAAGCGGAAGAAATGGCCAAAGTCAAGGTGCGGAAGGTTATAACCAATGTTTCAGGCGTGCACATAAGGACATTTCAGAGCCGCGGCTCTGTGCATATCTCTGACAGGCCCAGCGAGATCACGAAGGATGACATAAAAAGGTGCATAGAATCTGCCAAGGTTATCGCTATGTCTCTGGATAGGGAAGCAGTGCATCTGGTGCCGGTGAGGTTTTTCATAGACGACAAAATGGAGATCAATGACCCGCTAGGCTTGTTCGGTTCAAAGCTTGATGTGGACCTTAATATAATTACATCTCTTGTTACTGTTTTACAGAATATCACAAAGGCAATAAACCTGGCAGGATATGAAGCGGATGAGCTGATAGTTTCAGGCGCAGGCACAGGGTTGGCTATTTTTAAAGAAGAGGAGCTCATGAACGGAGCTGTGCTTATAGATGTGGGTAAAGAGATCACAGAGGCGTCGCTTTTCATAGATGGAAAGATATTGGACTCTTTTACTTTTCCGTTCGGCGGAGACGACCTTACCCAGGCCCTGCAGGATAATCTTAAAATCATGTTTGACGAAGCAGAAGACATGAAAATAAAATACGGACTTGTTACAAAAAGCGAAATCACAAATCTATTATCGCCAATGGTAGAGGCAGTATTAGAGGATATTCATAAAAAACTGGAGCCGTTCCTTAAGAATAAAAAAAGCCTGCCGCACGTAAGCGTGGTAGGAGGCGTTGCGAAGATGGACGGCTTTATTGAAGCTATAGAAAAGGTATTCAAGATGCCGGTAAACATAGGGAGCCTTAAATCTGAAGGTAAGATCAATGATATAACATTTGCGTGCTCGCTCGGCCTTATGAAGCATGGGGTAAAAAAACTAATTGCTGCGACAAGGCCCAACGCATCCATGCCAGGGCCAATAGGCTTCGCGGGTAGATTTATAACAAAGATAAAATCTGTTATTTCAGAGTATTTCTAAGAGGTAAAATATGATCAGCATTATCGGCGCAGGCAATATGGGAATGATAATAGCGTTAGGCATTAAAGAGAAGGTGCTCGTTAGCGACTCGGATATATCTAAATTACGCAACATTAAATATAAAAATATTTCTATAGCTCGTAATAATATTGATTTAGCCAGGCAGTCAAATATTATCATCCTGGCTGTAAAGCCGCAGGATATAAGAGGCGTTTTAGAAGACATAAAGCCTTACGCAAAAGAAAAGCTTATTATTTCCATAGCTGCGGGCGTAACCACGCTCTTTATAGAAAAGGTTTTGGGCAGAATAAAGGTAATCAGGGTTATGCCCAATATGCCTGCCATGGTCGGAAAAGGCATTTCTGCCATAAGCCGCGGTAGATTCGCTAAAGCAGAAGATTTTAAAATAGCGGACAGGATTTTTTCAAATCTTGGCGAGATTGTAGAGGTTAAAGAGAAGATGATGGACGCTGTTACTGCTGTAAGCGGCTCAGGCCCTGCGTATTATTTCTTATTCACGTATTTATTGGCCAAAGCAGCTGAGGCGCAAGGTTTTAAAAAAGACCTTGCCTTAAAATTAGCCAAGGCTACATTTATCGGAGCAGCAGAGGTTATTAAATCCAAAAATTTACCCATAGAAGATCTGGTAAAAAAGGTTGCCTCCAAAGGCGGCACCACCGAAGCCGCCCTGAAGGTGTTTAAGCAGGAAAAATTAGAAGCAATCTTAAAAAAGGCGGTTAAGCACGCAGCCCACCGCTCCAGCAAGTTGACAACATGACAATGTTAGAGTGTCAACTTATTGGGTTATAGGATAGGAGGAAGTATGCCGAAGGTAGGGATTATTGGCGGTAGCGGGTTATATCAGATAGATGTATTAAAAGACATAAAGGAAATTACAGTGGAAACGCCTTTTGGCGAGCCGTCTGATAATTTTATTATCGGAAATCTCGAAGGCGTGGAGGTAGTATTTCTAGCCCGGCACAAAAGGGGCCATACGATTTTACCTACAGAGCTCAATTACAGGGCAAATATATACGCTATGAAAAAACTTGGCGTAGAACAGCTGCTATCTATATCAGCGGTAGGAAGTTTTAAAAAAGAATTGAAGCCTCTGGATATAGTGCTTCCTGATCAGTTTGTAGACAGGACCAATCAGGGCCGCAAAACTACATTTTTCGGACAGGGCATAGTCGCCCACGTAAGTTTCGCAGATCCCGTGTGCAGCCATCTAAGGAAAATAATTTACGATACAGGCAAAAAATCAGGGATTACAATGCACGACAAAGGCATATACCTTAATATGGAAGGCCCGGCTTTTTCTACAAGGGCAGAGTCTCATCTATACAAAAGCTGGGGTATGGATATTATAGGGATGACTAATATGCCTGAGGCAAGGCTTGCAAGAGAGGCGGAAATGTGTTTTGCGACAATCGCTCTTGTAACTGATTATGACTGCTGGTATGAGGAAGAAGTGAACATTGAAATGGTAATAGGAAATTTACTGAAAAATGTAGATACAGCAAAAAAATTAATAAAAGAAGTATTGCCCCAGCTTAAAGATGAAAGAAAATGCGCTTGCAGGGACGCCCTTAAATACGCTATAGTGACTGACAAAAAACTTATACCCGAACGCATAAAAGAAAAGCTGGACATAATAATAGGGAAATATATGTGATATGGAATATAAAAATACCTTAAACCTACCCAAGACTGATTTTCCAATGAAGGCCAATCTGTCTGATAAAGAGCCTGTCATTCTAGAAAAATGGGAGAAGATGGATATCTATCAAAAGATACGCCAGAAACAGAAAGGCAAGCCTAGATACATACTCCACGACGGCCCGCCATACGCAAATGGGAATATCCACATAGGCCATGCGTTGAATAAAACCTTGAAAGACATTGTTATTAAATTTAAAACAATGCAGGGTTTTGACGCGCCTTATGTCCCTGGCTGGGATTGCCATGGCATGCCGATAGAACATCAGCTTTTTAAGGATATAAAAAAGACAAAACATGACGTGAACCAGGTAGAATTCAGAAAAATGGCCCATGAATTCGCGATGAAATTTGTAGAGATCCAGAAGGTTGAATTCGAAAGACTGGGTATTTTTGGCGATTGGGACAACCCATACTTGACTTTGAAACCGGAATACGAAAAACAAGTAGTGGCAAGTTTCAATAAGCTCGCAAAAGACGGTTTTATCTACAGAGGCCTTAAGCCGATAAACTGGTGCTCAAAATGCGAAACCGCTCTCGCGGAAGCCGAGGTTGAATATGAAGAACATATTTCACCGTCTATTTATGTCAGGTTTGAAATAAAAAATGAGCCGCTGGCGTTTCTCGTGTGGACTACTACGCCGTGGACATTAGTTTCAAACGTAGCAATAGCGGTCCACCCGGATCTGAAATATGTGTTTATTAAGACCGATAGCTTTGGCACTCTGATATTAGCCGAAGACCTTATGGAAACTGTGTTAAAAAAACTCGGCGTAGCCGGAGATATCACAAAAACTGTAAAGGGTAAAGATTTGGAAGGGATGATTGCCAGCCACCCGTTTTTAAACCGGCCTTCAAAAGTTGTCCTGGCGGATTATGTTTCAAATGAAGACGGCACAGGCTGTGTCCATATCGCGCCTGGCCATGGCCAAGAAGACTATGAAGTAGGCCTTAAGTATAATCTGCCAGTCATTATGCCTGTTGATGAAAAGGGCAGGTTTAAAAAAATAGATTCTTTTGAAGTTCCTGATGAAATAGTCTGTAAGCCGATATTGGAAGCCAATGACATTATCCTTAAAATCCTTTCAGATAAAAAGGCGCTTTTAATATCCTTAAAGACAACTCATTCATATCCGTATTGCTGGCGCTGCCATTCGCCGCTTTTATTTCGCGCCACAAAACAATGGTTCCTGGGGGTGGATAGGAATGGCCTCAGGCAAAAAACCCTTAACGAGATAAAAGAGATAAAATGGGTGCCTGATATAGGCGAGAAGCGCATTTCCAGCATGATAGAACTGCGGCCTGATTGGTGCCTTTCCAGGCAGCGTTACTGGGGCGTGCCTATACCTATATTATATTGCGCCTCTTGTAATTCGGAAATAATAGATAGCGAAGTGATGAAAAAGATAGAAGAGACTTTTGGTTCAAGCGGTTCTGATTCATGGTTTTCAAAGCCTGCAAAGAGTTTTGCGCCAGATGGTTTTAAATGTAAAAAATGCGGCAATGAAGAATTTAACAAAGAAACAGATATCCTTGATGTATGGTTTGAATCAGGCGCAAGCCATCAAGGGGTCCTGAGAATAAATAAAGACCTTGGCTTTCCTGCGGATTTATACCTTGAAGGCAGCGACCAGCATAGGGGCTGGTTCCAGAGTTCTATTCTAATTGGCATGGGAGTTGAAAAGAAGTCCCCATTTAAAAATGTGCTTACTCACGGTTTTGTGGTGGATGGTGCTGGCAAAAAGATGTCCAAATCAGCCGGCAATGTAGTGAGCCCGCAGGAAGTGATTTCGAAAAAAGGCGCAGATGTCCTGAGGCTCTGGGCGAGTTCATCGTCTTATTTTGACGACGTGAGAGTCTCAGAAGAAATTTTGGACCGTACCGTAGAGGCGTATCGTAAATTCAGGAATACTGCAAAATATCTTCTTGGAAATCTCTATGATTTTGACCCGGAAAAAGACTCAATATCCGATAAAGATCTCTTGGAGATTGATAGATGGGCTCTTTCCAGGCTGAATTCTGTGCTTAAAGAAGTAACAGATTCCTTTGAACGCTTCATGTTTCATGAAGTTGCTAGCGCCACCTATAAATTTTGCATTCTTGACATGTCGAATTTTTATCTTGATATTTTAAAGGATAGGCTGTATACTTTTGGAGCTAGGTCAAAGGCTAGGAGATCCGGCCAGACAGTTCTTTATAAAATATTGAGCGTTCTTACCAGGCTTATGGCTCCCATAACTCCGTTTACAGCAGAAGAGATATGGGGATATTTTAATAAAGAGGGCTCAGTACATCTGGCAGACTGGCCGAAAGTCGAAGACGATTTAATTGACTTTGAACTTGAGGCCAGATGGCAGCGGTTAATAAATTTAAGAGAGGAAGTTTTAAAAGCCCTTGAGGAAAAAAGGATCGCTAAATTAATAGGTAGCCCCCTTGAAGCAAAGGTGGCGCTTGTTGCGAGTGGCAAGGAAGAATACGAATTTTTAAATAAATACCTGGAGACCTTACGTTACATATTTATAGTTTCACAGGTAGAGCTTATAAAAGGAGATAAATTAGATATCCAGGTCACTAAGGCAGACGGTAAAAAATGCAGCCGTTGTTGGAACTGGAGCGCGTTAGTCGGAAAAAATGAGAATAATCCAACACTTTGTGAGAGATGCGCTGGTGTTGTAACAGGGGATAAAATATAATGATGAAACAAGAGCTGGCAAAATACAAGAAACTTTTGATAAAAGTGAGAGAAGACATCGCAGGCGATATAAACCATATAACCAAAGAGAGCCATAAGTCTCAGAAGGAATCGTCAGGCGATCTTTCCGGATATAGTTTCCATATGGCAGATATGGCAAGCGACAGCTATGACAGAGAGTTGAGCCTGAATATTGCCGGCGGAGAGCAGGAGATTGTATACGAAATTGATGAGGCGTTGAAGCGTATAGAAGAGGGTAAATTCGGAAAATGTATTTCCTGCGAAAAAAAAATACCTCAGAAACGCCTTAGTGCCGTCCCATATGCCAAATATTGCATACAATGCAAGTCGAAAGAAGAAAAGAATAAGTAGCGCCATAAGCATTCTTTCCATTTTTTTACTCCTATTAATAGACCAGGTTTCCAAGGCAGCTATTTCTTCAAAGTTATACGTCGGCCAATCCATACCTATAATAAAAGATATTTTGCATATCACGTTTGTAAAAAATACAGGCGCAGCTTTCGGGATTTTTAAAAACAGCACCTATTTTTTTATTGTGGTATCAGTAATTGCAGTGATAATGATAGGAGCTATTCTTGTAAAGGCTATCAGAAAAGGCAGCTTCCTGGATAATTTTCTTTGCAATTTTAGCCTGGTCCTTATAATATCAGGAGCACTCGGTAATCTGATAGATAGGGTTAACTTGCGGTATGTTATTGATTTTATTGATTTTAGAATATGGCCAGTTTTCAATATCGCAGATTCCTCAATTACAATAG
The DNA here is from genome assembly GCA_018819285.1 of Candidatus Omnitrophota bacterium. Classification (GTDB taxonomy): domain Bacteria; phylum Omnitrophota; class Gorgyraeia; order Gorgyraeales; family Gorgyraeaceae; genus UBA10183. The sequence continues at coordinate 25,006 of JAHJQM010000029.1, read as the reverse complement.
GAACTGCGTTATTTATTATTTCTTTTGCCAAATTTGACAAAAATTTAAACGTATGATATACTTTAAGTAAGAAAAAGAAGATTATTTTTTTTGCTATTATGGTAAATAGATTTAAAAAGTTTTAAATTAAGAGGCCAAAATGAGAGAGTTATTATTCAAAAACATAATTTCAGGGGATAAAAAAAGAAAAGACCTCTATGTCTCTGAAACAATTGATAAAAACGGGGTTACTACTAAAACTCAGAGGCATTCTACTTATATACTAGGAGCTTGTAATGAATTTAAAACCCTGAAAGAGCTGGCAGAATGGAAAAAGACTATTGGCCTGAATGCCAATAAAAGGCATATCTTTATCGTTAAAAAACGCGATACAAAGCTTAATAAAGATATATTTATATGTGATGTTGTTGGCAGGTTTTATGCAGTATCTGGATGTGATATTTATTCAGTAGCATTTAAGCATTCTTTCGAAATGGATTTTCTATACACACAACCTTAATATAAGGAGGTGGTTCTATAGTTTCAATCTTTACTCCTTGGTAACCCCGACCTTTTTGATAGTTAAAAGGCCGGGGTTTTTTAATGAGCACATCGTTTACGAATTTTTTTGAAATTCGTAAACGATAAGTGCGAATTAATACTCGAGATGCGACGAATAGGAGCATCTCAAGTATTAATGATAATCATATATTGACTAGCTTATCGGCATATGATAAACTTTAATCAATTTAGGGGGCTAGATTGAAAATAACAGTTTTAGGCAATGGCGGTTGGGGCACTGCGTTAGCCATTTTATTGAAAAATAAAGGGTTTGATGTATCGCTCTGGGGCGCTTTCAAAGAAGATATAGAAGCTATAAAGAAGGCCGGAGAGAATAAAAAATTTCTACCTGGTTTTAAGATTCCCAAAAGCATCCAGCTTACAAGTGAAATGTATGCTGCGTGCGAAGGCACTAATATTATAACCCTTGCGATCCCATCGCGTTTTTTACGGGATGTAATCACGAAAAATAGGACAATATTAAAAGAATCGCAGGTAGGTTTTGTAAGCGTAGTAAAAGGCATAGAAGAGAAGTCTCTGAAGAGAATGAGCGAGGTCGCTAAAGAGGTATTGGGGGATATAGAGATAGCTGTTTTATCCGGGCCAAGTATAGCGCCTGAAGTTAGCCGCGGAATTCCAACAGCTGTAGTAGTGGCTTCAGAGGATGAGATTTTTGCCAGGAAGGTTAGCGATATATTCAGGGCGGAACGTTTCAGGGTTTATACCAATAAAGATGTGACGGGCGTTGAGCTGGGAGGAGCTTTTAAAAATATAATAGCGATCGCGTCAGGTATCTCAGATGGCCTGGGTTTCGGTGCAAATACAAAAGCAGCCATACTTACAAGAGGCCTGATAGAAATGACTCGTCTTGGCTTGGCAATGGGCGGTTCCAGAGATACTTTTCAGGGCTTAAGCGGCCTTGGAGATATGATTACTACTTGCGTTAGTTCAGAAGGCAGAAATCATAAATTTGGCGAAGAGATCGGAAAGGGAAAAAAACCGGAGCTTCTTCTCAATAAAAGCGTCATGGAAATAGAAGGCGTATGGACTTCGGCCGCAGCAGTGAAACTTGGAAAAATTTATAATATAGAATTACCTATTACCCAGCAGGTGCATGCTGTTTTATTTGAAAATAAATCGCCTCTTTTAGCAGTCAATGAATTAATGACAAGAGAGCCGAAATCCGAATGATTTGAACCTGCGCTTTATATATGGTATAATTTTTAAACATGGAATTTAGCTCGGGGCGTGGCGCAGCTGGCTAGCGCACCTGAATGGGGTTCAGGGGGCCGCTGGTTCAAATCCAGCCGTCCCGACCATTAATATAAAAGGCGGTGTTATCTTGGACAATAAACAGGAATCCCAGCCTGGCAATATCCAGTTTGAGCGGAGAAGATTTAAGAGGATAAACGGAAGCTATATTGTTTCATATGCGCCTATAAAAAGCGAAGAGTTAAAATTCGACATATCTCAGACTAAAAATATATGTGAAGATGGGATGTTGTTTATCTCTGACAGAAAATTTGAAAAGGATGTTGTGCTGAAGATGAAACTTAGGTTGCCTGAATTTTCGGATTATGTTATAGTGCAAGTGCAAGTTATTGATTCAATAAAACGGGTAAAAGTTATCATGTATGAAACGAGAGCAAGATTTATAGAGGTGGAAGAAAAGGTAAGAGAGGCTATAAGAAAATTGGTGGATCATGAATAAAAAATCGCAGAGTAAGATAAATATCGGCTTGATAGGTTTTGGAACTATAGGATCTGGCGTCGCAAAGTTTCTAATGACCAGGAAGGGCCTATTATTAAAACGCACCGGGATAGATTTTAATCTTTCATTAGTCTGCGACAAGGACCTGTCTTTAAAAAGAGACGTGAATCTCCCTAAGGGCATGCTTACTAAAGACGCTGGTAAAGTGATCAATGACCCTGATATTCATATTATTATCGAATTAATAGGCGGTATCCATCCTGCAAAAGAGATTGTGATAAAAGCATTGTCAAAAGGCAAGCATGTGGTTACTGCGAATAAATTGCTTCTTGCGGCTGAAGGCGAAGAAATTTTCCAGAAGGCCAAAATTTCAAATAGAGAAATATATTTTGAGGCAAGTGTTGCAGGAGGAATCCCTATTATAAAAGCGATACGCGAAGGCATGGTAAGCAATAGATTTTCCAGCGTATTCGGGATTCTGAACGGCACTTCAAATTACATATTATCCAGCATGTCAAGTGAGGACTCAAGCTTTAAAACTGCTCTTAAGGAAGCGCAGTCAAAAGGCTATGCCGAAAAAGACCCTTCTTTGGATATAAAAGGCCTGGATTCCAGCCATAAGCTTGCGATACTTTCGCTTCTGGCTTTTGGAAAAAGAGTGGATTTAGATGATATTTATGTCGAAGGTATTGAGGATATATCTAATTTAGATATCCAATATGCCAAAGAGTTTGGTTATGGAATAAAACTTCTTGCAATAGCAAAATGCCATGGGGATGAATTGGAAGCCAGAGTACATCCCACTCTTTTACCTTTAGAACATCTGCTTTCATCTGTTTCCGGCGCATATAACGCGATATTTATAGAAGCTGATCTGGTTGGCAAACAGTTATTCTATGGTCAGGGCGCAGGCAAATTGCCTACCGTAAGCGCTGTCATAAGCGACATAGTAGATGCTGGTCATAATATTGTCTGCGGAAAAAATTCAGTGAAGCAGATAATCCCTAAAGATAGTGAAATAAAAAAACTTAGAAAAATGGACGAGGTTATTACCAGATACTACGCGCATTTTTCTGCTATAGATAAGCCGGGCGTCCTCGCGAACATAGCGGACCTTTTAGGCAGGCATAATATCAGCATCGCGAGCGTTGTGCAGAAAGAGCGCCGCGAGGCGCATATTGTCCCCATAGTTATGCTTACCCATGAGGCAAAAGAGCTGGACATGCAGGCCGCATTATCCAGGATCAATAAACTACCTGCCATAAAAAAGAAAAGTGTAGTTATAAGGTTAGAAAAATAATTTTATGTGGAATGGTATTGTAGATAAATACAAGGATTTTTTGCCAGTTAATGAATCTACGCCTATAATTACTCTTAATGAAGGTAATACCCCTCTTATATATTCTTCCCATCTTTCAAAATTAATCACTGGCGAAGTGTATTTAAAATACGAAGGCCTTAACCCAACCGGTTCTTTTAAAGATAGAGGCATGACTCTTGCTATTTCAAAGGCATTGGAAGAAAAGCATGTCGCGGTTATGTGCGCTTCTACCGGTAATACCTCTGCCTCAGCGGCGGCATATTCGGCAAAAGCCGGGATTAAATGTATTGTTTTAATTCCAAAAGGCGCTATAGCGCTTGGTAAGCTTGCCCAGGCGCTTATACATGGAGCCCAGGTTATTGCAGTTGATGGAAATTTTGATGACGCGCTTAATCTTGTAAAAGAAATCACTGCCAAGCAACATATCCAGCTTGTAAATTCTATAAATCCTTACAGAATAGAAGGCCAGAAAACAGGTTCATTTGAGATATGCGACCAGCTTGGTTCAGCGCCTGATTTTCACGCTATCCCAGTGGGAAACGCAGGCAATATCACTGCCTACTGGAAAGGCTATAAAGAATATAAAGAAAAAAAGAAGATAAAGAATCTCCCTGTAATGCTTGGTTTTCAGGCAGAAGGCGCAGCCCCTATAGTGAGAGGCAAGATTATAGAAAAACCTGAGACCATTGCTACCGCTATCCGCATAGGAAACCCTGCCAGCTGGAAAATGGCCGAAGTTGCCAGAGATGAATCCAAAGGTCTCATAGATATGGTTTCCGACGATGAAATACTGGAAGCGTATAAATTTCTCGCGTCAAAAGAAGGCGTATTTGTAGAACCCGCGTCAGCCGCTTCAGTAGCAGGTGTAATGAAGCTTGCCAAAAAAGGTTATTTCAAAAACTTCAAGAATCCAAAACTCGTCTGCATCCTTACCGGCCATGGCCTCAAAGACCCTGACCGCGCCATAAAATCCATCAAAGAACCCAAAGTCGTTCCCGCAAATCTCCAATCAGTCTTATCTCAAATCTCTCTCTAATCTCTGTAAGTTGACACTCTTACAATGTTAGTTTGTCAACTTATGCAAGCTATGTAATTAAAAACTTTAAAAAAATTGAAAGAAAACGGTTTCCAAATGTGTCATATATGATAGAAACCCAGATAAGTTGACACTCTTACAATGTTAGTTTGTCAACTTGTTTAACCAGAGGAGGTGTATTGTGGCAGATATAATTGAATTGATAGAGCGGGGGGAGGTGAAGCGTTACTTCAGGGCTAGAAATAAATATTGTTTTGAAGGCGCTATAAGTCATATTACTCAGCATGCATCAGGAACAGAGCCCCTATTTTTAGAAGACGCAGATTATCTTTATATGCTTCATTTGATAAAAGAAGTTCTCTGTAAGTTTAAGTGTAATGTATTAAGTTTTGTGCTTATGTCAAATCATCTTCATTTACTATTAAAGTTTCTTGGATCAAATATGTCGGATATAATGAAAAAGCTGTTGCAACGATATGCTGTATATTTCAATAAAAAATACCAGAGAAAAGGGCACGTATTTTGCGGAGCATATAGATCGGCATTGTGTTTTGATGATAGTTATCTTTTAGCATCATCATTGTATATACATGTAAATCCTGCAAAAGCAGAATTGGCTAATAATCCTGTTGATTACAGATGGTCTTCGTGCGCATTATTTTTAGACGATGCAGAAAAGGAGACGTTTGTGGATTATAAATTTATTCTTGAAATATTGGATAATGATATATGTCGCGCCAAGATGAAATATAGAAATCTGTTAAAAGGATTTAATGTCGGCAGGATAAGTAATGTATTTGAAAAACCTGATGCCCTGGATGCGATGGCAAGGATGTTGAGAGAAAAAAATAAAGAATGGCGCATAGAGCGCAATCTTCCAGACGATTACGATATTGAAAAGCGGATAGAGCAATTAAGGAAAAAAGGAAGACTTACTAATCCTCAAGAGATTAAGGCAAGAATGTTTTTGATAGAACAGTTAAAATCAAGAGGTTTTCATGTTTCTGAAATTGCAGAAAAGTTAAATTTGACCCGTCAGGCCATTTATAAGCTTCAGTCTAGCTATACGCCAAGTTGACACTCTAACATTGTCAGAGTGTCAACTTAGAAGCCGGCCATATTTTTTAACATATCATAACAGTGTGTCCAATAGACATTATTATATGACCTTATTTTTATTCACTCTATCACTCTGTCTATTTATAATGAAAGGTAATTTTATGAGCATAGCAAATGATAGCAGTATTCTAGCCAATAGAATCAGGACAATTCGAAACTCCAAAGGTTGGACGCAGTTAAGATTAGCAGAAGAAGTAAATGTTCATCCTACATATATAAGCAGAATTGAAAGCTGCAAAAAACTCCCTACCTTTTATATGATTTCCCGCATTGCAGAGGCCTTAGAAGTAGATATCTACGAACTTTTATTAAATGATGAAAAACTAAACTCATCTGACTACAAGAAAAAGAAAATAATCAATATAGTTAAAGAGTCTAGCTCTGCCGCTGTAAACATTTATTATCCAGTAATCAATACATTGTATAAAGAGCGCAGAAAATCAAGAAATAGGAGATAGCTTAAGTCAAAGTTGACGCTTCTGACAATGACAGAAGTGTCAACTTTGAAGGGGGCATGATGCCTAGGATGGTGCTGGGGATTATTTTTCTTGGAATAGCTATGGGAAGTTGCGGCGGCGCAGTAAATCATAGTAAAAGCGATATAGTAAAGATTATAGATTTTGAACTTTCGCCGGATGAATCAAAAATTGCATTCTCTGCAATAACTCCAGTCGGGAATCTTGATATCTGGGTAGTAGATATAGACGGCAAAAACCTCAAAAAACTTACCTTTCAGGACCGTTCACTTATAAATCGCACAGCTAAATTTTTTAAAAAATATCGTTGGAGAAATTTTTTTGAAATAGATATGCGTTATCCCGAATGGACTAATGAAGGAAGGATAGTATTTTGCCAGCAGCTATCAAAGTCCGACGCATGGAGCGTACGTACTGTCAGCAGAAGATATTGGACAATTAATCCCAATAACGGCGCAGATAAAAAACTGCAACTGGACTCAGATAAAATTATAAGAAAACGCCAACCTACCCTTATAAATAAATTTAAATTTTCAGAACGGTCAGAAAAGTACAAAATAACGATCCTGCTAAAGAACGACTTCCTTTGGACTCTAAAAGACGAAGAAACAAGCCTTGAAAGATTAATTCAATAAAAGGTATGCTTAATTGCTTCGTCGTTCCGATAAATCGGGACTCCTCGCAATGACATAAAGATTATTTTATGAAGCTGATCATTCATTTAATATCAGGCATATTTTTCATCTTTTTTGCAAATAATATTTTTGCATTGGATGAGCCTGCCAAGCCTTTTACTGTTGAGAGCACCAAAGGCGCAAAAATAAATTTTTATTGTTACGAAAACGCTGCAAATGATATTAAAGAAAGGCCTATATTATTAGTCCACGGCTTTAACTCTAGCGGAGAAGTTTGGAGTGATAAGAATAAGAATTATGTAAAAAAATTAACTGAGCGCGGCTACGATGTAATTGTCGTTGATATGCGCGGAAATGCGGTTGATACAAATGGAGATCATAAGATAGACGCGCCTATGATTGGCAATTCATGGGGTTATGGTGTAAGGGATTTAGGCGATGATGTAGGCGTAGCGTTAAAAGAAGGGATAGATTATCTAAATAAGAATCTCCCGGATAGAAATTATAAAAAGGCAGATGTAATAACCCACTCTACAGGAGGTCTTGCGGTAACAGCGTATTCGCGCTCGCTCGGTTTAGTCCCTTATAGAGACAATATAGAGACAATAATAGAACTTGCCCCGCCCAACAACGGCTCTACAAGCCTTGTAGCAAATATCAAAAATATCCTGGGCGTAATTCCATCGGTTTTTGCCCAGAGCATGACTGCCTGCCAATATGCATTGGAAGTAGCTGATAATAAAATATGGATACCTGGCAGCCGCATGGAATCCGAAGCCTTGAGAAAAGAACTATCTCCGGACAGCATGTTCTTAAAAAGCATACAGGATCTTGGGCCTGATAAGCGCATAAAGACATTTATTGCAATCGGCAGCGAAGACTTGATAGTAGGCGACTGGAGCCCTGTTATAGAAAAAAGAGAAGACATAGGGTATGAGTATTTTTTGGGCGTGAATCATTTTAATTTCTGCAATAGTGAAACAGTTTTAGCAGTCATGCTTGATAAACTGGAAAAAGGCGGAGAAAGCATTTTTTTCAAGAGGTTGAAGCCTTATAAGAATAAACAGTTGGCATTTTTATCAGGCCCTGGCATAGACCATCCTGATGATACATTCGATACAGTAGATTTTGCCAAAGGCATAGATATGAGCCCCAGGAAGCTTTTTGATTTATATCTCAGGATTGCGGTCAGGAAAAATAAGGCATATCTAATGAAATACTGGGAAATATTAACTCTATTTGAAGACGCTCAATTGGAAATTTCAACAGGCGCTAACGTAGATAATATTATCAATGAATGGGAAGAAGCCCTGGGCCAGAAAAATAAACTTCTCCATGATTATTATATATATGCGTCCAGGGAATACCTTGAATCTCCTGATATAGCTGTATTGGCAAATGGTTATTACAATGAGATGAGAAAGTTAATAATAGAAAAAGTCGGAGAGCCGGTCAGGATTATAGACCATACGTTCGAGCCTTATATACTTGACGAACAAAAGGTCCTGGTAATTCCTACGGGCGGGCTTTCAGGCCTTTCGCATTCAGCGATATTCAAAAATAAACTTTCAGAGTATGTAAAAAATGGAGGCGCTATTATATGTTTTTCCCAGCAATATGGCTATGATTTTAACGCCCTTCCAGGAGAAAGACTAAATGCATACGGCTGGCAGGAAGATGCGTCCTGTCATACAAAAGCCGCCTATATTGAAAATTTCCACCAGGTACTTAGTTCGCAAAATGAATTATACCCTGATATAAAACTGGACGGATATTTTACGGATTATCCGGATGGCGCCGCAATTTTACTTAGAAGGTCAAAAAACCAGATGCCTGCAATGCTTTTGTATAATTTCGGAAAAGGCGTCGTCATAGTAGCTTCTATGTATTCAGACTGGGGCTATTTAAATGGCCAGGCAAGTTCTTCAGAGATTAATCTCGTAAGAGATCTCCTTCGATGGGCAAAGTCCGGCAAAAACTTGCCAGAATATAAAACTGGCGAGAGTTTTGAAATCCCAATACAGACAAACCTTGATTTTAACAAGATAGAAATGATATTAAAGTCGCCTGAAGGTGAGGTTTTAGAGAGGAATATTTCAAACGAAGCGGCGTATAAGTTAGGCCAGGCCCTGGAAAAACCAGGAATCTATTCTGTGGACTACATTCTTTACGACATTGATTCTAAAGCCATCCAGCCTCAAGCAGAAGGAATTTATTTTTCTTTTGCCAAGCCACCGCCAGACGCTTCACAAAACCCGGATTTTACCTTTGACATAACAAGCGACAGTGAAAATTATATCTCTGGCAACGTTGCCACGTTTACATTTCACATGAGAAATAATACTGCCAGGGATGAGTCGATAAAATATAAAGCAATACTCCCGCATCATAAAATAGAATATAATGACATAGTCGTAGTTCCTGCCGGCAAAACAATTTCATTCGATAAGGAAATAATCGCTAGCTCAACAGACCTGTTGAGTTCTTATTTTTATTCTTCGCAGAATGTTTTTATAGGCAAGGCAGAGCGGGGCATTAATGTCTTTGAGCCAAGCTTGGATATAGATATGTCTAGTGATAAAGAGCAGTATTTGCCTGGCGAAATAGCCTCAATAAACGTAAATTTTAAAAATAAAACCAGCGTCTCGCTTAATATCCTGACCATCCTGGATATAACCGACTCTAGCAACAAACAAATTTATTATTGTTCCTCGGAGATCAAATTAGCAGAGCTTGGCTCCGGGTCCTGGCCTCAGAGTTTCGCTATACCAGAGGATATTTCAAGAGGAACATGCAAAGCTAAACTTAGCACATTTTCGAATTCCAGGCTTATTGGATTTAAAAGCATATGTTTCGAAGGCCCAAAGCCTTTAAGTGATGGCGAAGATACAGAAATCGCTACAGAATCTTACAGTATCCCTGGCCTGAACGTGGATTTAATTGTAAATATGGAAAATAATTATCCGAAGAATCAGCTTATATCTGCGAGCGTTAAAATTAAAAATATCGGAGAAATAATAGAAAAAGGTTATCTTGATATTAGAGTTTTTCCGGAATTGAATTCATGGGATTTATATGGGACAGTAAGAGATGATAACGGCGCTGTTATAAAAGGCGCCATAATAGAAGGCATTTATACAAATAAAGACGGCAAATACAGGTTAAAAGGCCTTGATAAAGGTCATAGAGTTATCAGTATAAAAGCCCCGGCTTTCGACACTGTTTCAAAAGATATTGAAATTTTTCCAGGAGACAACAATCTGGATATAAATTTAACGCCGTCAAAATATGGAAATCTGTCAGGCGTTATTGAAAATTCAATAGGTTCGACCATTACGCTGGAACCTGTGAACGTTGCCAGTTCGAATACCTCAACTAGATTTGCCGTAACTTCAGGCGATAGCCTGTTTAAATTTATCTATGTGCCTGTTGGAAATTATCTTTTAACTGCGTCGCCTGGCAATATATCAAAAAATATACAGATAAACGAAGGCGAAAATATTTTTAATGATACATTGGACCCGGCTATATATCAGGATTCTGAGGAGATAGAGCCTAACAGCGCTTTTACAAACGCAAACGAGATAGATGTGGATTCAAGAATACACGGTAAAATCTATAGTACCGGAGATGAAGACTTTTTTAAATTCAATATCCAGGAAAAGGGCGTTTTATATATAAAAATGTACGAAGTGCCGCAAGGCCTGAGGCCTTCTATAAAAATTTATGATACATCAGGCAAAGTAATCTCAATGAAAGGCGGCTCAGCCAATGAAAATGTAATCCTTGAGACAGAATTTGACAAACCCGGCCTTTATTATCTTTTAGTAAGAGACTGGTATGGAAATGTCTCTTCGCTAAATAGCTACTCCCTGAATTTTAATTTTATAAAAACCCTGGATGAATACGAGCCCAATGAAACAAAAGAGGCTGCAAGGCTTATTGATTTTGGTAAAAATTACTTTGCCACAGTTGCGACCAAAGCAGATTCCGATTTTTATAAATTATCTATACCAGACGCCGGCAAAATAACTGTTTATTTAAAAGACATGCCGGTCAATGTAAGGCCTTATATGAAACTTTATAAAGAGTCTGGCCAGAACATTGACATAAAAGGCGGCGCCTCAGGCGAAGATGTTACAATGGAATTTGAAACCGCTAACCCGTCTAATTATTATATCCAGGTCTACGACAGATATAATAGCGAGAGTTCTTTTTTAAGATATAAGCTTCTCGCAGTTTATACTTCTGGCGATGAATATTCTGGCAGCGATTTTGCATGCTTTCAAAAGCGCGAGGAAATTTCTAATATAGAAAATGAATCAGTGATTAATTTTGAAATTCCGGCTATTGCGGGAAAAGGAAAATATTACATAGAGGCAACATTAAAATCCCCTATTTTTCAGGAAACAGTTAAGTTCGTAAAAGCCTTTTATATAGGCGAAAAAATTAGCGCGCCAATTTTTAAGGTTTTCTATTTGGAAGACGAAGGCCTTAGTTTTAACGCAGGAGAAAAAGCCAAATTTAGATTTAGGATTATAAATGAAGGCGAGGCGCAGGGAAAATGCGAAGTAAATTTTAAATCCCAGGATCTAATCAATGAAACGCGATCAGAATTATTAGGATCTGGCAAGGATAAAGAAATAGCGTTCGAATTTTTAATCCCGGAAGATGCGGATGAAGGGAATTATGAAGCAGAGTATAAATTTAAAGACGAGACGCATAAGGTAAATTTTAAAATAATAGGCGTAAAGGTTGAAGCTGAGGCTGAGGCAGAGGCCGGTATCTTTAAGCTCAATGTTAAAAATTTAAGCTCAGCGAAGGGCTTGAAGCTTTTTGCAGAGGCCAGATGCAGTGATTATGAAAAGAAGATAGATTTTGTCCTGAATGAAGAAAAGGATCTCGAATTCAATATCCCCGGCCTGAACGACAATGAGAAAATTTATTATGGGATATATTTTGAATCCGGAAAATCCCTTTATTTAAATTCTTATTTAATAAACGGGGAAAAGCCGGAAACATCTTCCATTAAAATCATTAAAGCGGGATGCGATAAGGATATTTACGAAGACGGCGAAAACGTGGCTCTTAATTGGAAGATTGAATCAGGCGAAGCATGTTCTATCAAGTTAAGCGCGTATTTAATAAAGCCGGATTCAGATGCCGTGAATATCATTGAAGAAGACGTAAATCTGCAAAAAGGCGTCAATAAATTCGAAAAAATAGTCTCTCCTGAATTAGACAGGCATGGGATTTACAGGGTTATGTATAAATTTGGAGAGATCGGCCAGGGTTCAATATTTTTTGACGTGGGCGAAAAAGAAATTCCAAAGAAAAATCACGAGCCCGTTTTATTTACTATAGGCGAAAAAGAAATAATAGCAGGAGATAGTTTAGAATTTTTTGTTGAAGCCGTTGATATAGACGGAGATTTGCTTATTTATTCTGCAGAAACGCTTCCTCGCGGAGCCAGTTTTGATCCATGGGTAAAAAGATTTTTCTGGAAGCCGGTAGAAAATCAAACAGGAGAATATTTTGTAACATTTATTGTCAGCGATGGCAAAGTCAAGGCCTCAGAAAAAGTTAAAATAATAGTTTCCGATTCTTTGCCTATAATCTTGGAAGCAAAGTCGCTGGCTGAACCTTTAAATGGCATGGCCCCGCTCGAAGTGCATTTTAAGTCAGAAGCTATCAGTAAGTTCAAAAGAATAGTTAAATACGAATGGGATTTTGATGGCAAAGGCATATATGATTTCAGTTCGCCTGAATCAGGGGAGGTTGTTTTTATATATACAGGCGAAGGCAGCTTTCCTGCAAAGTTACGCGTAACAGATAAAAACGGAATCACGAATACCTATACAGTTACTATTAATGTAGCTAAAAATCCTGACGCGCCAGGCGTCTATTTAAATGCGTTTCCTTTAGAAGGCGTTGCGCCTTGCAAGGTATTTTTTAAAGGCGATGCATTTTGCCCTCAAGGCGTATCGAAATATGAATGGGATTTCGATGGTGACGGCGTTTTTGAAGCTAATTCATCTGAATCAGGGGAGGTTGTTAAAACCTATGCCCTTCCAGGAAAATATAATGCGGAGTTCAGGGTTACCAGCTTTGACGGATTAACTGGCTCAGAGAAGGCTTTAATTGAGATAGAAGACCCTAAAGTTTTGAGCGTTAGTTCCTCAGTATCGCCTGTTACAGGAAATGTCCCTCTGGAAATAAATTTTGAAGCTGCTGTAAATAGCAGCAATTTAATCCAAAAATATCAATGGGATTTTGAAGGCGATGGCGTATTCGATTATACTTCATTAAGCCCTGGCATAATTAAACACACTTATTGCGAGCCAGGCGTTTACACGCCTACTGTACGCGTTACAGACTCAAACAATTTATCCAACCAGGCCAAATCAGAAATTAGATTCGGGATTTTTGATCCAGAGGATATTAAAAAAGGCAAAATTATTATCAATCCGCAAAAGGGCAATGCACCCCTTGCAGTAAGATTTTCCTTTGAAATTGAAGATGAAATAAGCGATGTGGAATATTTATGGGATTTTGACAATGATGGGATAATTGACCTCGTAACTCTGGTTCCTCAGGCGGAATTTACATATAATGATTCAGGAACCTACATGACAAATCTTGATGTCAGGACAATAGGCCGTGTTATTATGTCGTGCCAAGAAACTATCTATGTTTCAAATGGAAAAAATAATGATAAAAAGCCAATCGTCTCGCCAAATAATGTATATAAGTATAAAATAGGCAGAATAGAATTATCAGATAAAACATCTTTAGTTATGCCGGCAGATATATTGGAGCAAGATGACATTGTTAATATAAAAAGATTGGAATCAAGCCAGATTCAGAGAGAAATCAATATTAACCAAAATAAGCCTATAGGAGAATACCGGGAATATCAATTTGAAAACCACAAAGGCCCTTTTAATAAGGAAATGATTATATCTATACCATATATTGACGAAAACGGAGATGGTATTGTAGATGATAAAAATATTGATGAGTTAACCTTGGAGGTATACTGGTATGATGAAAAAAATGTTGAATGGAAAATTCTTTCAGGCAGTTTTGTATTTCCAAAAGAAAATATAGTTACAGTAAAGACAAGCCATTTTACTATATTCGGAATCGCAGGCGCTGAAAAAAATAATGAAAATGTTGCTCAGCCTGAGAATCCTGGACAGCAAGATAGTAGTGGCGGTGGCGGCGGTAGTTGTTTCATCGCTACCGCAGCATTTGGCTCTACTGATGCTAAAGAAGTGGTAGCCTTGCGCGAATTCAGAGATCAGTGCCTATTAAAATCAAAACTGGGTAAAGAATTCGTTAATCTCTATTACCGTTTTAGCCCGCCAATAGCAGAATTAATAAAAGATAAGCCCCTTGTTAAATTATTTATACGAGTCTCTCTGAAATTTCTTATAGCTTTCTTAAGAGCCATAGTATAAAATATCCCTAACTTTACAATTCGTGCCAGGCACCATTTGTAAAGTTAGGCTGATTAAGAAAGGGCAAATAATAGAAATGTATACTTTTGAAGTAGTATTAGAAGATACCGGCAAACGGATAGATAATGTCAGCTTAAAGCATCTGGTGGGAATGAAGCCAGAGCTTGAGATATCCAGGACTATTGTCCAGGAGATGATACAAAAAGGTGAAATTTTATTGAAAGGTAAAGCAGTGAAAGTGGGCCACAAAGTAAATGCGGGCGATAAAATAGAAATAGATTTAGAAAAACTGGAAAAAGAAAGCCTTATAGTGTGTGATAAAAAAATACCAAAGGCTGAAAAATTACCGCTGAATATTATTTATGAGGACGAAGATATCTTAGTAATTAATAAACCAGCTGGAATGGTGGTGCATCCGGCATGCGGAAATTATTCAGGGACTTTGGTAAACGCGCTCTTAAACTACAAAGGTTTTCTTACGGAATTTAACAAGCCGCGTGAAACAAAAGACGAAAAACATGTTTTGAGGCCCGGGATAGTTCACAGGTTAGATAAGGATACATCAGGCGTGATGCTTGTCGCGAAAACAGGCGTTGCGTTACGCAAACTTTCAAGCCAGTTAAAAAATAGGACCATTGCTAAAACTTACATTGCGATTGCAAAAGGTATTATTGATCTAGAAGAAGGGATAATAGATCTGCCCGTTAATCATGATAAAAAAAATAGAATGAGAATGGTGGTTGATAGATATTTTGGAAAAGAAGCAGTAACGCATTATAAAGTAATTGCCAGGAATAAAGAAAAAAATTTTACAATTCTTGAAGTGGCTCCGAAGACAGGCAGGACTCATCAAATCCGCATACATTTCTCGCATATAGGCCATCCGATTTTAGGAGATGCGCTTTACAAGGGCCCTAGTATCCAAGGATTATCAAGACAAGCTCTTCATGCAAAATCAATAAGCTTTATCCATCCTTCCAAAAATATTCAAGTCGAATTTTCCGCAGAAATCCCATCAGATATAAAACAATTTTTTGCCTAAAACTCAAACAAGTTGACACTCTAACATTGTTAGAGTGTCAACTTACGAGTTACCGGGAGTTACTTAGAGCATAAAGGCGTAGAATAGAGTTAATAGGCCGTAGAATGCTAATTGTGTGCATAATTTTTATTGACACAACATATTGAAATGTATTATACTTATAGTGGGTTAAGAAAAAATATCCACAATATATTGACAAGTATTTTTTGAGGTGGTATACTTGAAACTAGTTAAAGTCGTTTAAAAAGGTATTTTTTCACTCGAGAGGGGACACATCTTGACTAGAGGTCTAATATGTGGTATACTTTTGAGTAGAGAGAGAAGTTGGAATAAAAAAAATCTCATTGATAAGGGTAAACCATTCGAAAGAATGGGGCGCAAAGCTTTAGAGCCTAATAGTCCGGAGGGACTCATGGTTGTCAGCTGCCAAAAGGATAAGATAAAAGGTTTTAAAGTAGCTCATTTTTCGATGGAAAAATGAGCTTTTTTTATGGTTGGGAAAGTATAAAACACTTTCCCAACCACTGAAAATCGCAGAAGGTCATCGCCGAAGGCGATTTTCTTGTTGTCTTAAATGTGCCCTAAAAGGGCACAGATGTTTCAGGCGGAAAGGAGGGAGAAATGATTGAGAAATTGGTAAATTCAAAGACCAGATTGAAAATTCTCAAATTATTTCTCTCTAATATAGATGATAGATATTATCTAAGAGAGCTAGAAAGATTATTAGAGGAATCATTAAGCCCACTGAGAAGGCAGCTTATGAAATTAACTAATATTGGAATTTTGATTACTGAAGAAGAGGCCAATTTAAAATATTACAAGTTGAATAAAAATTTTGAAGGGCTGGAAGAATTGGAAAAGATAATACTAGGACAGAAGGTTCTCGACTCTGCTTCCGCAGCATACTCTCCTGACCGCTCGAACAATATTGATGCCGAGGTTGCCAGTATTCCTTCTGGCGCACCTAAGAGATTTAGATATGACCTTGCGGTTTTATCTTTTATTTCCGTATTTGTTTTGGTAACTGCTATATTTGTGGTTTATACGAATAATAAAAATATAAAACAGGTTGCAAAATTGATATCGAATTCTGGCGCGGAGTTTACTGGCGTTCGCTCTGCTACTCCTGTAAGTAACGGTGAAATGATGAGCAAGAAATGGAAGGTTATTCCTGGAAATATTCCTGTGCTTTCCAGTGGAAAGACAGGTGAAGAGAAAAATAGCAAAGAGCTTTGACGGGTGTAACTACAGCGCTTGCTCTATATGGAGCGAGCTCTGCAGTTACCTCCTAAAAAGGAGGCGGTTAAAATGATTACCATGACAATGAAAAGGATTTTAAGAGGAATGAGATTTTGGCATATTTTGGTGCTGATCTTTATGTTATCGTTTATAGCGATTGCGCCGCCTGGGGCGCAAGCTCAAATACCCAGGTTTATTAATTATCAAGGCAAGCTCACAGATGCCAATGATGATCCTGTCACAGGTGATGTTAGTATCACTATCAGGATATATGACGCAGAATCAGGCGGTATTAAGCTATGGACAGAGACTCAATCGGCTACTGTTACCAGGGGTATATTCAGTATATTACTTGGAAATAGCGAGGTATTGGATAGCTTGGATTTTAATGCGCCTTACTGGTATTCTGTGGAAGTAGAGTCAGATGGCGAAATGACGCCCAGACAGCGGCTTACATCAGTAGCGTATGCTATAAACGCAGATAAGCTGGATGGCTATGACGCGTCTGATTTTTTGGCCAGCGCTCCAACAGGCGCATTGTCTCTTACAGGAGGGCCGAATCAAAACATAGAAGTAAATCCTACAGGAACAGGGGATGTAGTCATAACTATTGATTCCACTTCAGGCGATTTTAAAATCACAGACGGCACAACTAACTTTTTGCTGGTCGATAATGATACTGGAAATGTTAACATGTCAAATGATTTAACAGTTGCAGGGACTATCTATGGCACAATTGCTTCTACCGGCGGCAACAGCACGTTTTCAAGCATTGTAGTAACAAACACTTCTGATTTACGCGGAAATATTTCTAATTCAAGCGGAGCAGTTACTATAGCAGATGCGTTGACTCAGATCGGCGCTAGTAACCAGGTTACATTCGGAGGTAATGTAGACGCAAACAATGGCTTGGATGTAACAGGCGCTTTAACAGTTAGCGGCGCAGCTATGTTGAATAGCGCTCTCGACATGAATTCAAATATTGACTTGGATTATTCAGGCACATCAGCCGCCCTGGATATAAACCAGGCGTCCACAGGCCCTGCTGCGCAATTTGCAGGTCAGAGAGTAATAATAGGCGCGAGCGAGGCATCAAATGCATATGCGCTTTCTACAGGGGAACTGTATGTGCAGGGCGATTTAGAAGTTGACGGTACTATCTATGGGGATATCTCTTCAAGCGGCACTACGTCTTTAGGCGATACAACTTTAGCCAGCCTTACTGTAACAGGCGCTTCTGACTTAAAAGGGAATGTTTCTAATTCTACAGGCGTATTAACTGTTGCAGATAATTTTGCTGTCTCAAAGACAGATTCTTCCACGTCAGGAACACCAACTTTAGCCAGTATTCAGCCAACATTTCAAGATGGCGGAATAAATTCAACAACCACTGCGATTGGTTTAAATGTTGCTCCAACTGTAAATTATACAGGCGCTACAAAAACTGGTTCTTACACTGCTCTAAAAATTCAAGCCACAGAAACAAGCCTTCCAACAGGAGATAATTACCTGATAGACGCGTATGCAGGCCTAGACGGTACAACACAAGCCTTCTATGTAGATAATTCAGGGAACGCGTCATTCGCAGGCACAGTATCAGTAGCAACCCCTACTGCTGCTAGTCATGCAGTAACAAAGGCATACGCGGATAATGTTACGCCAGCAACAGCAGGTGGCTGGACAGATGGCGGCACAGGAATATATCTCTTGACCATTACAGATAACGTAGGGATAGGCACAACTACAACAGATACGTATAAACTTAATGTTTCTGGCGCTATAAATACCACAACTTTTTATATAGGCGATACGCAGGTTACTTCAACAGCAGCCGAACTGAATAAACTAGCCAGCGCAGGCGCAGGAGTTACAGCTGCTAATCTTACTACGCTTACAGCAGGCGCTGTTTCCAACGCTGATAGCCTTCATACCCATGCAGTGGGGACGCTTTCAGGCAATGTAGTTTCTTCAATAGACGGCGTAACCAATGACGGTGGTGATATAGATTTTGTGGAAGGCGCAAATATGACAATTACGCCAAATGACACTGCCAATACTATAACTTTTGCCTCAAGCGCTTCAGGCGATGAAGTCTCTACTACAAATCTTACATTTACGATAGACTCAGACAATGCTGGTTTAGCTGCTGCAAACGGAGCAGGCCTTGTTATTGAAGGCGGCACAGGCAGCGACGTTACTATCAAAGTTAATTCTGGTACAAGTAATCTGGATATAGCAGGGGTCACTGGCGGCATAAATATTCCTGCAGGCGCAAACTATAAAATCAACGGTTCTCAAATAGCTTCAAGCGATCTTTCAGATTCATCAAATATTCCGAAACTAAATTCCACGGAAACTATTACAGGAGACTGGGATAATACAGCTCATCCATGGGCTGATGATGAAGTGGCAAATGATATTACCGCATCAAATTATCTGCCATTGGCAGGCGGGACAGTGACAGGGGATATAACTTTAAGCACTGCAGGTACAAGTATTGTTACAAGTGGTATAAACCTTGACCTGTCTCCAGCATCAGGCTATGGCGTAACTTCGACAGTAACGCGTTCGGCCGCAACAGGGGATGAATCGGCGTATGATTTAGCAGCTACGATTAATAAAGCCACTTCAGGCGATTACACAGGTATAAAATTAAACGTTACAGAAACCTCAGCGCCAGGAGCAGGCAATAAACTTTTAGACCTTCAGGTAGGAGGCTCATCCAAATTTAGCGTGGATAACGTAGGCCTTGTAAGTACTGCTTCAGTGAACTCTGCTTCCGTGGTAAACGACTCTTTGACAGCAGCTGATTTAAATGTAAATGTCGTGTCTTCCATAAATAGCGTTACAAATGACGGCGGGAACATAGACCTGGTAGCAGGTCCAAATGTTACTATTACGCCAGATGATGGAGCAAATACAATAACAATAACTTCTTCGTACGTAGATACTGTGCTTAACCAGGAACAGGTTGAAGATTACGCGGGAGGCATGGTAACTGGCAATACTGAAACTAATATTGACGTGACTTATGATGATGCCGGAGGCAAATTAGATTTCGTATTAACAGGCGTGCCCGTGCTCGCTCCTGCATCAACCCAGACTATCACAGCAGCTGACACCACAGCAACGCCTTTAATTTTAAAAGGCATGGGAGGACAGACCGCAAACCTTCTCGAGATCCAAGATTCTACAGCGCTTTCGCATCTGACAGTAGAAGCAGATGGCGATGTGCAGATCGATACAAGCGGCGGAGACGCGCTTTCATCCATTACACAATCAAATGCAAGCGCATCGCTTGCAATAGCTACAAATACTGCTAAGCTAGGCGGCGGCGCAGATTCTGATTCAGACGGCGTCCTAAAGCTTGGTATCAACGAGGGTAATTATCAGTACCTCTGGTATGATACAGACGCAGGGACAGATGGTTTAGGCGCATTTATTTTTTCAGACCAGGCAGTCATACCAACCGCATCTCCTGCATATTTAAACTTTGGAGTGAATAGGGATGTAAATACAGGAAGATATAACCAGTATTATGCGATTAAATTAGATCCTGATGTATTGAACGATGCCAGCTACTCTAAACAAAAATTCAGCGTGGTCAGTATTCCTCAGCCAGGCGTTGACTTCGCTAAATACGAAAAAGCGCTTTTTGATATCTCTTCAGATGGTTCTTTTAATATATATGACCCGACAGTAGGCGATGCAGTATTTCAGATAGAAGCAGGCGGAAGGCTCGCGCATGATTTTAGAAATGCAATAAAAAATGGTTCATTTGAGGCGTTTTCCGGGTTTGAAAAATTTGCAGGATATGACCCATCTTATGCTCAGACAGGAGTTTATAATGACACTACTACAGGGTATAGGGGCGGATGGAGTAACTTTGCGCCTGATGAATGGATATGGGTAGAAGGAAAGATTGCCCAGCACTCCCCAGCTCTTTTTAAGACAGGAACCGGCAATACAGGAACATTTAACACAGACTTTTTTGACGGTAAATCCGCAGTTGCAATAAATGAATGGGTTGGTAAAAGAGGTTTAAATTATTTAATAGGGGCGCCTGGTAGCGGTAATGACGCAGGCATAAAACAGACAATGACAGGCCTTGAACCAAATACATGGTATTCTATAGGCGCTGCTTTAATGAGCACTAATCCTGTTACTACAAAGGCAATACTTGATATCTCAGGCCACTATGTGCCAAGCACAACTATAACATCAGGAGTAAGCGCAAGCGCTACTTTGGACGGGAGCTCTACAGCTACTATCTTAGTGACAAGCACTTCAAATTTTCCCCAAGGTGGCACAATATTAATAGACGATGAATTATTTAATTACACAGGAAAAACAGATATCTCATTTACAAACGTTATGCGAGGTATTAATAATACTACAGCTGCCAACCATGCAAATAATGCAGTTGTAAGAGGTACGTTTAAACCATTGGTAAGTTCGAGCTCTACTTTTGTTGAAAATAAAGGTTCTTTTAAAACAGATGGCATTGGTTCAGATGTCGATATCTTTTTACTTTGCCAGCAGACCAGCGGTGCTAATGATACTGAGTTTGCGCGGTTTGACGCTGTGCAATTAGTAGAAGGAAAAGTTTTGCCGAAATATTCTCCAACTTCAATAATTGATACAGGAGATCAGTCAATATATGGAACAATGAAAATCGGCCGTTCTGCTGATGGCAGAGGCGGAATTCTTTCAGTTGATCAGTTTGTAAGGACAAGAGGTATAGATTTCTTTTCAGAAGATCCTGGCATGAGCGGAACAGCAGGCGGAAGCGGCACAGTTGACCGAGTGCCATACGACTTTATCAATATTCATTCTACCCAAGCAGCTCCGCTTAATCCAGGCTCTGTAAAGATGGATGTGAGCGGAAACTACGTAGAAAGGGTTATGAGAAAATTCCAGGTAAGAGTCATGGGTGCTTATGACACCCCATCGCCTTACATTAAATATCGTTATGTGGAATGTATTGACCCTATGAATGAATGGGCTTCTACTTCCTGGCAGCCATGGACTGAAACATGGTATCCTGCTAGCCCAGGACTGACAATCTCCGCAAATGATACTGATCTGAATTTTGGCATAAAGATAAGATTTAGCGATACTACAGGGTTTAAAGGCGGAGACCAGTGGGAATTTAAGGCATATGGCATGTCTCCTGAACAGTCCACCTATAACAGTTTCAATAAGGAGGCGTCATATAAACCCAGCGAGGCTCGTATATTCAAAGATCCCGTGACAGGTGAATTGACTTTTGTGGATTCAAACACAGGTATAATCAAACTTTCAGAAATTATAGGGCAAAGATCAAAGGCTTATATCTCGCCTCCTATGCGCGATCCAAACAATCAGGGCACTCTTAATATTACGATGAGCGGAGAATTGAGCTCTGCGCTATTTTCTTCTGCGCAGAATGTTGAAATCTGGACAGAAGTCACGTTTGATAATGAAGGCAATCCTATTCTTCCTCCTACGAAATTCGGATGGAGCATTATGTGGAATCCCAATTCTGCTACTGCCGGTACTTATAACTGGTATGGCAACTGGGGACAGGATATGAGCAGGGGTTCAACAGTTTCACTGATATCTTCAACCGGCCAGGATATAGGCATAGATATTAAATTTCCTGCCACAGGAGACGTGTTTCAATATGAACGCTGGAGATTTTTTGCGTCTCCAACTATCGTTGGAAATATCGCGCCCCATCATCACGGAAATGATGAAGACGGAGGGTTATTGGGCGCGCCTGGCACAACTTCTCAAGATTTTGCAATAGCGTCTATTTTAAGCCCTGCTGATAATGATATTAAGCTGAGTTTTGGGAATGGGGTATCCCCTAATGATAAATTTCTCAAATGGAACAAGACCCTTAATCAATTTGACTTCTCTAGTAGTGTGAATATTGCAGGCACATTGACCGCAGCAAATCTGATTGGCCCTACATCCACGAGCGGCACTTCAAACGCTACATTTGGAGTTAATACAGGCTTGACAGGAGGCGTAACAGAACCAGCGCAGGGATCAGGCTATATCATAGGTGGCGGAGGTTCCGGCAATGTTAACATCACTTATGATACCACCGGCAATTATTTAAATATTGCAGGGCAGGCTGGCGCAACAGATACTTTTGCAGGCGTCAATATCCCAGGCGGCGCAAAATATAAAATAGGCGCTAATAATTTATCAGCCGGTGATATAGGCGCAGCCAATTTTTCGCATAGCCATTCAGCGACTGATTTACCTACAGCAGGCGCTGGTACAGCAGGCATTATCCCGGTTGGCGGCCTTACAGATGCAATGGTTTCTGGAACAGCAGGGATTCAGACCTCAAAATTATTAGACAGCGCAAATATAAATGACGCTATAACAAAAAGTCATACCCAGGGAACAGATACAACCCTTGGCATCATGGCTGCGGATATTCAGATGGGAGGCAATAAGGTAACAGATTTGGGCGTCCCTAATCAAGGCGGTGATGCAGCTAACAAGACATATGTTGATAACGCTATAGCAGGTCTTCACTGGAAAGATCCTGTAATAGCGATACAAACAACTCCTCCGGCAAGCCCTGCAAATGGAGCGAGATACATAGTTAAGTCAACTGGTATAGACGTATGGAACGGACAAGATAACAAAATTGCTGTTTATAATGGTTCAACATGGGATTTCACAGCGCCCCTGCAAAGCTATGCAGTATTTAACAGGGCAGATAATGCAGGCTATGTTTATAATGGCGCAAGCTGGGTCGCATTTTCAGGCGCCACAGCTTATACATGGGGCACAGGCCTTACAAATAGCGGTACAATAATAAGCGTAGATAATACTGTTGTTGCTACTTTGGCAGGCAGCCAGATACTCACTAATAAAACTATCAACGGCGCAAATAATACTATTCAGGGCATATCTGACAGTTCGTTAAATCAGATTACAACAGCCAATAAAGTCGCTGGTACAGCAGTGCAGCTTAATGCAGCAGGTGCGATTACAAATAATTCAGGTATTCAGGTAAATCTTGCTGCAACAAATCCAGGGCTTGCAATTACTGATAATGCCTTAGATGTAAAACTTAGCGCTAATCAGGGTATTACTAAAGGCGCAAATGGCATGTCAGTGGATTATGATGACGCTACTATTGGGATTGTCTCAAATAAATTAGCGGTAAAAGCTGGTTCTATTGGAGGAGGCCAGATTGCTGATTCGTCAATAACATCAGCGAAGATTCTGGATGGAACAATTGTAGATGCAGATGTTTCTAACACCGCAGCAATAGCCCAGTCAAAACTTAACCTGGCAATTACAAATACTGAAGTGGCAGCCGACGCAGGTATAGTTGACACAAAATTAGCTACTATCGCAACAGCAGGCAAGGTTTCTGACTCAGCGCTTTCTAGCAATGTTGTCCTGAAGAATTCAACCAATACCTTTACAGATACTGTTGCTTCGCCTGTACTAATAAAACCTTCTTCCAGCCCAGTTGCTAATACAAAACTCTTTGACATGCAGGCCACAGGCGCAGGCGCGACAAACTTCTCAGTTGATTCAGAAGGGGATGTCTATGCTAATTCTTTAGATTTAGCCACAACCTTGCCGGATTCAGAGCTTAGCCAGATTGCTACAGCAGGTAAAGTTTCTGGTGCTAGCTTGACAAACCTTGCTAATATCCCTGTAGGCGCAGGTGTAATTCCTACTGCGAATACACCCTTAGGCGCAACCATAGAATCAGGAGAGATCAGTGACGGCACTATCGTAGATGCGGATATCAACGCAAATGCAGCCATTGCGGATACAAAGCTGTCCCAGATCGCAACAGCAGGTAAAGTCGCAGATACAGCCTTATCAGCAACTGTTACTAAATTAGGCCAGACAATAGAATCAGCCGAGATAACGGATGGCACTATTACAACAGCTGATATTTCAGCAACTGCGGGCATACTCGATTCTCAACTGGTAATCTCTCCATCCACAAGATTTTATGAAAACTTCGCAGAATATGTGGAAACTGGATTACAGCCTGCAACATCAGCCAATCTCACAAGCGATATATCCTTAGGCACTGCATATGTCCAAGGGACAAGAATAAATAAGGCAAGCGCTACAAGCAAGACTTACACGCTAAGTAAAGATACTTATGTTGATATTGATTCTTCAGGAAATTTCCAATATACAGCAGTTGCGAATGGCGCAGCTGCGCCAGCTTTAGCAGCTAATTCAATCCGCCTGGCAAAGGTAGTTACAGATGGGACAGCCATAACAGCTGTTACAGACCTGAGAAATCTCTATCCTGTAACCGCAAATGAAATAGCCCCGGGCGCAGTTACATCTATAGGTATAGAAGACGGTTCTATAGGCACTGCAAAACTTGCTGATTCAGCAGTAACGTCAATAAAGATTGCCGATGGCACTATTATG
>JAHJQM010000028.1 GCA_018819285.1 Candidatus Omnitrophota bacterium | reverse complement strand
GCCCTTATATAAAAGCATGCATTTAAATGCTATAAATTACAAACAAAAGCAAGGAGAACCGGTATTAACTAAACAATAAAAACAGGACATTTCTAATTTGGTAAAAACCGGACATTTCTAAATTGGCTTGACAGCAGAGAATTTTTTTATTGACAAGCCAATAACGATAGTTTATAATGCTTATTAAATAAACTTTAAAAGGAGGTGCGTAATGCACAAGAAATTCTTATTTTTGACTATTACAACTATTGTATTTTGCTCATTTGTATTAGCAGGTCAGGGATTATGCTATCAGGTCCCGGGAGACCAGAGTAATGTTAAGTATCTTTATACATTTGGAAAAGACGGCCAGAAAACATACGGCGCAATGAAAACAGATCCTTTGGTAGTATTCGTTAGAGTTCCCAGCACCTATAATGGTAATATTCAAATAGGCATTTATGATCCTGATACGGGCGGAGCAATAGATGAAAAAGACGGCCAATGGGATACGACTACAAAATTTTCTATTTTAGGCGGAAAGAAAGCGTATACTTCGCTCTTAGAAGCAGACGAGACTCATGTTCTTATCGATAAAGAAAGCAATACGAATCTTGCGGATCCTTACCAGGGAGATCTTTTAGCAGAAAAGACATTTGGAAATGATAAGCAGTACGACAGAAATCTTTATAGTTTTGATCCTATCGACGC
The DNA here is from genome assembly GCA_018819285.1 of Candidatus Omnitrophota bacterium. GTDB lineage: Bacteria > Omnitrophota > Gorgyraeia > Gorgyraeales > Gorgyraeaceae > UBA10183. The sequence goes on along the minus strand of JAHJQM010000028.1, from coordinate 4,615 downwards.
TTCAAAAGGCGAAGAAGTGGACGGCTATAGGTATTTCAAGATAGTCATAGACGGTGTTTCAGGCGATGACAATAATCTTTTTTCATTAGACATCTCTCCTGATACGTTAGAGGCTTTTAGCTTTGCGCCTAGAATAAGATTAGCGGAAAACCGCGGCGCAAAAATGGCTTTTTATCCGGATATACCTTCTGACTCAACTAAGATTTATGAATACAATTATGATTTAGATCCTACAGGCGGAAGTATAGACCTTATAAGCGCTTCCAAGGTTTTTAGGATAAAAGGTTCCAGCACAGGCTTGTGGGAAAGCACGGTAATTAAAGTTCCCAGCCAGGATGCAGGTAAAAGATGGGTTTATGAAATAACAAAGGACAGACAGAGACAGGGCAATATGGTATTTAGTATTTTAACAGACAAGGGCAGGTCGGTACCTATATATTTTACTCCCGGTACAGCAGGCCCTAAACTGGTTTTTACTGCAAAGCCAAAAGAAACACCTATGCCAAACCAGCCTCTTTCATGCAATACCTTTACATTTGATGGCTCAAAATCCTATGCAGCTGATAACGGTAGGCTGACATATTTCTGGGATTTCGGCGATGGAACTACAAGTACAGACATGAGAATAATGCATACCTATAAGGATTCAGGAAAATATCTTGTTAAGTTGACAGTAAAAGACGCTTCAGACGCAGAATGCAACACTGCCAATACGCAGCAGATGGTAAAGGTAAACCAGCCGCCATGCGCTATTGCAGATGGCCCTGATGTGTCATGTTTAAACGAAGAGATTACATTTGACGGTTCACAGACAACAGACAGCCCGGATGACAAACTTACCTACAGATGGGATTTCGGCGATGGTCAGACAGCTGACGGAATAAAGGTTAAGCATAAATATGAAAAAGGTGGCAATTATCAGGCTACGTTGACAGTAACGGATGATTCCGGAACAATATGTGATACAGGCACTGATAAATTAAAAGTTGCCGTAAATACTCCGCCTACTGCTGATGCAGGGAAAGATGCGTTCTTATGCAGATTGAATCCTAGCGAGCCTTTAGAAGTTACATTCGATGGCTCAAGCTCAAAGGATTTAGACGGAGATAAGCTTGCCTATAACTGGGACTTTGGCGATGGCCAGACTGCAGAAGGTAAAGTAGTTAAGCATACATACGAAAAAGGCGGAGAATATATCGCTAAACTTATAGTAACTGATAATACAAATACAAAATGCGATAAATCTATCTCCACCAAGAACGTTGTATTAAACAGAGCTCCTATAGCAAACGCAGGCAGCAACATGGAAATCTGCACAGGAGAAACTGCTAATTTTGACGGGTCTAAATCAATAGATGCTGACGGAGACCAGCTCTCGTATAACTGGGATTTTGGAGATGGAGAAAAAGGAGAAGGCAAAACCGTATCCCATAAATACACAAAGGGCGGAATTTATCAGGCAAAACTTACAGTAGATGATGGCACAAAAACAAATTGTTCCAGTTCGTTTAGCAAGGTGACAGTCAGTCTCAATTCTATGCCTAAGGCAGTTATAGCTTCTAAAGATACAGCTTCAGTTGGCCAGACTGTAAATTTTGACAGTTCTAGCTCGACCGATCTTGATGGAGATAAGCTTGCTTATACATGGGATTTTGGAGACGGGACAAGCGGAAGCGGAAATCTGGTAAAACATAATTATTCAAAGGGCGGGCTTTATAAAGTTATGCTTGTTGTTGATGATAATAAGAGGACAGAATGTTCTTCAGCTATCGAGTCTCATTATGTAAAGGTTAATACGCCTCCTACGGCAGCTACGAATCCGGATATGATAGCTTGCGTAAATGATCAGATTGAATTTGATGGCTCCAAATCTACTGACTTGGATGAAGATAAATTGACATACAGGTGGAATTTTGGAGACGGAGAAACAGCTGAAGGAATGAAAGTAAGACATGCATATAAAAAGTTAGGCGTTTACAAAGTAAGCCTTACAGTCACAGACAATTCTGGTGTTGAAGGCAATTCGTCAACATCCAGCCTTGTGGCAACTATACATGAGTCCCCTGTTTCTAAGATAGAGGTAATATAATACAAGACCAGGTCTTGGTCACAGTTTACTGTGCTCAAGACCTGGTCTTGAGCACACTTGAGCACATGATGATATGGGAGAGAGGCCCTGTTCAAAACTTTAAAAAAATGTTTTGTCAGGGCCTTTTTTGTAGTATAATATTAAATATAGTATGAAAAAGATAATTTTAACCTCAATATTTTTAGTGTTCTTGATTTCATTTGCCTCGCCTTCTTTTGCCGAGACGAAAAAACTTACCATTGTATTTACAGGCGACGCAAGAGGGGAATTAGAAAATTGCCATTGTCCGAAAGATGATTTCGGAGGCCTCGAGAGAAGGTCTAATTATATCAATGATGTCAGAAAAGACATAGATGAGATACTTCTTCTGGATGTAGGAGATGTCCTGCCATTATTTAATCCTGAGTTTAATAGACAGGCAATAACTTACAATGCTTTTATATCCCTGAAGGCAATGGACATGATGGGATATGACGCCATGAATGTGGGCGAGAGCGACCTGATACTGGGAGAAAAATTTTTACAGGAAAAATCCCAAAGCCTTAAATTTCCGCTTATATCATCAAATATAGCCTATAAATCAAAAAACGAACTGTTCTTTAAGCCATATGTCATAAAGACAATGAAAAATGGCCTCAAGGTAGGCATAATTGGAGTTACAAATGAGCGTTACATTATTAATTCTAAGAACCTGGATGTGGCGCCTAGCAGAGAAATGGTGGCCAGGAGCGTTGAAGCAATACGCGATCATGTGGATTTGGTTATAGTATTAGGCCATATAGGCGTACCTTATTCTATGGATCTTGCAAATGCTGTGGCTGGAATAGATGTAATATTAAGCGGGCATTGGGACGCTGAGACGCAGGAGCCTACAAAAATAGGAAAGACAATTATAATGCCTACTAAATATCATGCCAGAAAAGTCGGCAGGCTGGATCTGGAAATAGAGAGCGAAGGGGAAGTTTCTTCTTACGAATGGCAATCTACTTCGCTTGACGCAAAATACGAAGGAGGCAGCTTTATCAAAAAACTTGCCTTAAAGATGCCGTCCGGGAAAAGCCAGAAAAGCTGGGAGTCTAAAAAACCTGTTGCCGTAACAAGAAATATTGCCATCAATGAACCAAAGCCTGTTTTGACTCAAACTGACAATAGAGCAATATCTGGAAAACCTTTAAGGGTACTTGTTTTTTACGCGATTGGCTGCAGATCTTGCATGGAGGTTGAAAGAGATGTGCTTCCAGGGATTGAAGAAAAATATGGAGACAAAATAGTTATAGAAAAATACGATATAGGCATTTCAAGAAATTATGGCCAGATGGTGCGCCTTGAAAAATTATACGGAGCAGAAGGCGGATATGTGCCTGAAATAATTGTTTCTAAATATGTACTTATGGGAGAAGGGAAAATAAAGGCGAACCTGGACAAGGTCATAGAAAAGGCGCTTTCAGAGCCGAGCAATTCAGAAGTGAGTGGCCTTACAAAAGAGGATATTGCTGCGTATCAGGCGCCTAGCGTAGTAGAGTCGCTGATACTTTCCAGATTCGCATCATTCAGCGCTTATACAGTAGGTATAGCTGGATTTCTTGATGGTATAAATCCGTGCGCCTTTACTACAATCGTATTTTTTATATCATTTCTAGCTTTTATAGGCTACAGGAAACGCGAAATGGTCCTAGCGGGCGTCTTTTTCACGATAGCGGTGTTTATGGCGTATTTTTTGATAGGGCTTGGGATCTTCAGATTCTTGAGGTCTTTGAGCGCTTTTGGCTATCTAGCGGTGACGATTAACATTTTAATAGGAAGTATTGCGTTTCTCTTGGGCATATTAAGCGTGGTAGATTATTTTAAATTTAGAAAAACAAAAGATGCGAAGACTAGCATATTGCAGCTGCCGCAGTCAATAAAGAACAGGATTCACTCTATTATAGGCGGAGATTTCAGGCAGGATAAGAAAAGCGGAAGAAAGACCTTATTTAGAATAGCATGGATTGCATTTACCGCAGGTTTTATGGTATCTATTCTGGAGTCTATTTGCACAGGGCAGGTGTATTTACCTACAATTGCATATGTCATGAGAATGCCGGATAAACATATATCAGCCTTAACGTATCTCTTGGTTTATAACCTTGCATTTGTAACCCCGCTAATAATCGTATTTATCCTGGGCCTTTTCGGCGCTACCTCAAATGTCTTTTCCAAATTCATGCAAAAGCACTTCGGCTTTGTCAAGCTATCCACAGCAGCTCTATTTTTCTTTCTCGCCGCGGTTATCGTGATATTCAAATAAATAGATATCTTTGCCAGTCCTGCAGGTCTTCGAAAAGACGTCCCTGGACTTCAACCTCGCTTGGGACTTTTAGTCATGAGCTTTCCTAAGGAGGCTCGGACGCCCCAGCGTGGCGTCCTTCGCTCCGCGCCGATTCTCGCTCGCCCTGGCCAGGCTGGGGCCTGAGGCACATTTGAGAGGTTTCGGCATAGCTAGTTCTTTTGAATATAGGTGCGCAAGGGATTACGGCGAAGTTTTTT
>JAHJQM010000027.1 GCA_018819285.1 Candidatus Omnitrophota bacterium | reverse complement strand
TAAAAGGCCCTTATATAAAAGCATGCATTTAAATGCTATAAATTACAAACAAAAGCAAGGAGAACCGGTATTAACTAAACAATAAAAACAGGACATTTCTAATTTGGTAAAAACCGGACATTTCTAAATTGGCTTGACAGAAGAAGAAATATATGTTGTGTCCTCTGAATAGGCCATGATATAATATTGTTATGAAAGTTAATCGAAATAAAGTTTATCTAGGCAAAGTATCGAAAAATGATGAAGATTTTGTGGACATGTCTCCTGCAGAAAGAATCTCATTTATGTGGGAGCTTACAGCTGAATTATGGTCATTGAGAAAATCTCTTTATGTTGAACGAAGACTACAAAGAAATATTACAAATCTTATTAAGCAATAAGGCAAGATTCCTCATTGTCGGCGCATATGCCATGGGAGCATATGGTTATCCTCGCGCCACGGGTGATTTTGATATATGGGTAGAAGCATCCGCTGAAAATTCAAAAAAGATATATAAATCCCTTTCTGAATTCGGCGCACCATTATCTGATGTCACGGAAAAGACTTTTACGGGAAAAGGGATAATATTCCAGATAGGCGTAGCGCCTCGCCGCATCGACATAATCACGCATATTGACGGCGTAACATTTGAAGAAGCGTATAAAACAAAAGAATTTATTGAGATCGAAAATCTTCGAGTGCCATTTCTTTCCAAAGAGAATCTGATTAAGAATAAAGAATCCACAGGCAGAGAAAAAGACAGATTAGACGCCGATTATTTAAAAAAGAATAAAAACGTCTAACATTTCACTCCAGCGGACTGCGCCAGTCGTCTGTTTGGAATGACTAGGGACAGCGACCGTTTTCGTTTAATAAAATAGTAACTGACCCAAAATTTCCCCGTCGGCAGACTTTTCTTTAGACTCCAAATCTTTCTATAGATTCCACAGGGTTTTGCACAGTGAGATTCCCGGCTGCCTAATAGATAAATCTTGACCGTTATTCTTGAAAATGCTATTATAATTTCACAGTCACAAAGACGTGACAGTAATTACGAAAGCGCAATAGATGAATACAAATTTAATATATTTACAATATAAGGCAATCTCGGCGTAGAATGGGATTGTTTTTTTATTTAAAGGGAGGCATTATGCGAATAATATGTTGTTTATTTTTTAGTTTTTTATTTTTATGTGGTTGTTCAACTGCCGGCTCTCATATGAAATCAGTTAAATCAGATGAAGCTGATAGAATAACAGTAGGAAAAGTCCAACGCGAAATTCGTATTGGAATGCCATCCTCTCAAGTTATTGAGGCATTGGGATCACCTAATATAGTTTCCACCGATGAAAATAGACTAGAAGTTTGGGTTTACGATAAGATGGCTACGGATGTGTCTTATTCAAATAATGATGGTGGCGTTTGGTTAATATTAGGAACAGTTGGTGGTTCTTCAGGGGCAGCTTCAAAAACCCAAAGAACGCTGACCATAGTTATAAAATTTGGTGAGGATAAAAAAGTTCGTGATTTTGCGTATCATTCTTCCAGTTTTTAAAGGAGAGTAGTATGAAGAAAAATTATAGGTTTTCAAAACTGTTTGTTGTATTTTTATGTTTAGGTATAATTGGTTGTGCCAGTATCCCAAAAGGTTTCCTAAAACCTACTGAAGCCTCTTTAGAAAAAAAGCAATTACAAATGAGGCAATATGATACTACTAACCAAGAACAGATTTTGGCAGCTGTTGCTGGTGTCGTGCAAGATTTAGGTTTTATTTTGGATAACAGTGAAACTAAATTAGGATTTATAGCTGCTTCCAAAAAAGCCGACGCAACAAGTAGAGGTCAAATAGCAGGTGCATTTTTTCTTGATATGTTAGCTGCAGCAGGCGGTAGTCACGGTAATGCTATGGCAAATTGTGACCAATCTCAAGTGGTTAAAGCATCAGTAATCACGAAACCAAGCCTTGATGGACAAAAGACAGTTGTTAGGGTTACATTTCAACGGATTGTTTGGAATATGAATAATCAAATTAAAAAGGTAGAAACTATTGATGACCCAGAAATATATCAAAAGTTTTACGATAGTTTATCAAAAGCAATATTTTTGGAGGCTCAAAAAATATGAAAAAACTAACAAGATATTTAGGTATTTCTGTGATTTTATTTTCTATTGTTGTTTTATCTGGGTGCGCTACTACAGCTGGGAAGGCTTTTGAGATGAATGAAAGTCAGGTTAAATTAAGAAGCATTCAGACAAGAGCTTTTGATACAACTGATAAGCAGAAAATGATGCAAACAGTGATAAGCACGATGCAAGACTTAGAATTCGTAATTGATAAGGCTGATTTAGTCCTTGGCTCTGTTAGCGGTTCTAAGTTTCTTGGACAGGCAGTTGTTACTATGACGGTAAATGTTAGGCCTAGAGGCGAAAAGCAATTATTGGTAAGAGCAAATGCCCAATATGGAATTAAATCTGTAGAAGACCCAGAAACATATCAAGATTTTTTTACTGCTTTGGAAAAAGCTATATTTTTAACAGCACAACAAGTTGATTAGAAATTGTGTATAGAAGAAATTATACGTATTTGTAATCTAATGCAATCTTGGCGTAGAGTTGGGGTAGCTCTTTTGTAGGCGTAATTTCTAGTAAAATATGGAATTGCGCCTTTTCTATTATCTCCACCATCTCCATTAATTATGGCAATTACAAATTTTATTATACTCTATGACAGATTTGACAAATTTAACCAGGTTAGACGAACGGTTTTTTGAAAAATTTGTGCTTGTAACCTGGTTAGAATAATATTAGGGGCTCCAGATGTTACAGAAGGGAGATAAGAGGCTATACGATGAGGCACAAATCGTATAAAACTTAACTTATTATATATGAAGCTGTTATGTAATTTTTATAAGGAATTTCATTAAATCCCAGTGAGATCGTTCTTAGAAGCGATAGGCAATTCTTTGTGCTATAGAGATTATAAGGATTTAATAGTGACAGCAATAGTTTTCGTTTAATAAAGTAGTCGCTGACCTCATTTTCACCGCGATAAAATTCAAAATGATTTTATTACACTTCTGCGAGGCGAAAAATTTAACATTCCTCTTTATGGTAATACCTGCTAAACATGGGCAGGATGTTCAGACACGCTGGGTTGAGCGGTACAGTTCCGAGCAGGGCATTATTCAAACTTACGTGCAACTTTATGACCGGTTAAGAAAACGAATACCTGTGCCGTTTGCTTTAAAAGCGGACAGGTATACGCGTAATGATAATCCGCCGTTTGTACAGGCCGCGCGCGAGGCGCTGGTCAATCTTCTGATGCATATGGATTATTTCGATGCGAAAGGCGCGGTAGTGAAATGTTACGATGACCAAATTTTGTTTCGCAATGCTGGCTGTTTAAGGTTTCCAATTGAGCGTATAGGAGGCATGGTCTAATAGTTTTTCCTAAAAAATAAAATTGGGCAACCCCCGCTCCGCAGTGATTGCCCTTTTAATCCTTAAATATAATAAAAGTATATACCAATTTTTAGATATATCAAGCATTATTTTGGATAGATTTTTTAAAAATGGCTTAACAGTATGTCGCAAAAAGTATATACTTTTTGCGACATCAATAGAGAGGAGAGTATAATGCAAAGCATTGTAACTAAAATAAAAAAAAGAATATACAGCAAAAATCGAGGTTTTGTTTTTACGAAAAGCTATTTTCTTGATCTTGGAAGCCGTACGGCCGTGGCTAAAGCTTTAGAGCGATTAGCAGACTCCGGAACTATCCGCCGACTTGCACGTGGTTTATATGATTGTCCGGAGAAACACCCTGTATTGGGAGAATTACCCGCGAATTATGAGCGCATCGCTCAAGCATTAGCAGGAAGGGATAGTTTGAAAATTCAATCTTCCGGGGCATATGCCGCCAATCTCCTTGGCTTAACCGAGCAAGTACCAGCGAGAATTGTTTTTCTGACAGATGGCGCCAACAGGACAGTGCAGGTCAAAAATCAGCAGATTGTTTTAAAAAGAACAACACCCAAGAATATGGCAACTGCCGGGTATGTTAGTGGTTTGGTCATTCAGGCTTTGCGGTATTTAGGAAAAGATTACGTAGATGATAAAACGATAGGAATGCTTAAAAAGAGATTAATCGGGGATGATAAACGTCAGCTTATGCGTGATCTTCGCTATGCCCCTTCGTGGATAGGATCAATATTTAGACAACTGCAAGAATGAGAGGGCAGTATAATGATAAGATTTGGAATTAGACAATCATTTGACAGAATTGAGCAGATTGAAGATAGGTATGCCAATATAAACGTTCCTGTTGAGGTGGCGTTGCCGTATTATTGGGATATATATGAACCTGTAAGAGGACACTTGGCGGAAATAGCAGAAAAGATTAAATCTTATGGAACTGAAGTTTTAAGTATTCACGCGGTTCAGGCTCCTATTACGGATGAACGATTTAAGATATGGGGAAATGAAATAGCTGATTTCGCCAGGGCACTCGGGGCGACGAATATTACTTTGCACCCTAACAATGTTAATAAGGATAAAGCCGTCCAAGACGAAGCACTCAAGAATTTGGAATATTTTTCCGAGCTATATAAAAACGATGTGGTCTTTTGTATTGAAACTTTTGAAGGTAAGCGAAGAGTTTTTACTTCCGATGAAATAGCATCATTTAACTTGCCGATGACATTGGATACATCGCATATACGAGAGGACGAAAAGGTCTGGAGCTTGATTAAGGGATATAAAGAGCGCATCTTCAATGTGCATCTTTCAGCAAGAGAAGGCGCGAAACAACATCTGCCTGTTGACGATTTTTGCAAAGAGGTGGTGCGCTATCTGATAGATAATAAATGGAATGGGAACGTGATCTTGGAGTATCTATTTGAGTTTCACGATCAGATGTCGAAGGATTTGGAGCTCTTAAAAGCAATGCAGTAAACGGACGAATTATTTATTTTGGATATGTAAGATACTTGCCATTTTGGGCTTAAGCTTATTTAATTCTAACGGTATTTGTTTTGGCTGAATTGTTGTAACGTATTGTAAATCAAAGAGTTGTTTATTTAAACGCAAAGGTTTACTTCCAAGTTTTATTATACCCTATAAGGTATATATATGTAGTTATTACACCTTTAAGGGTGTAATATAGTTATTATAATACCTTAAAGGGTACAAAAAATTGCAAAAAATATTGCAATTATACCTGATTGGTGGTATACTTTGATTACTATGAAAAATAATATTGCTTCTCAAATAAAGATGCTCCGTAATAAAAATGGTTTAACTCAAATTGAGTTTGCCAAACGGGCAGGAGTTGGCTTGCGCTTCTTGAGGGAACTTGAACAAGGTAAGACTACGATAAGAATGGATAAGCTTATGCAAGTTTTGGACTTTTTGGGATATCATTTGGAATTAAAAAGGAATGAATCGCAAGATATTAAGGAACACGAAAGAATCTAGGGAATAAAATCTATGGATGTCTTACGAAAGGCGCAAGTTTTTTATAAGGATGATTTAGCGGGCTTACTTTCAGAGGCTCGAGATGGCTATATTTTTCAATACGATCACGCATTTTTGGAAAAAAGCATTCCAATTTCAGTGTCTCTGCCTCCTAGAGAAGAACCCTATCAATCAAAAGAGTTATTTCCTTTTTTTAAAGGGCTTCTTCCCGAAGGGTGGTATTTAAACATAGTGAGTTTGACACAAAAAGTAGATAGCAATGATCCCTTTGGTTTATTATTGGCAAGCGCAAGCGGAGATACTATTGGCGCTGTTACAGTTAGGAAAATGTGAAAATGAATTTGAATGAGAAATTCTTTAAAGAGATGTTCAATTCTCCTAAAATTCCGGTTATAGATTTTGGATTAGGAGATATATCCCGGAAAGCGCAAGAACTGGCTGGCAAACTTTCCATTTCCGGCGTTCAGCCTAAACTATCTGTTAAACTTGACGAGAAGCAGAATATGTTGATTCCTGTGGCTGAAGGCGGAGAATATATTTTAAAACCACAAACCCCTACATTTGCGAATATCCCAGAAAATGAACAATGTTGTATGGATATAGCCAAAGAACTAAATATAGAGGTACCGCTGCATTGTTTGATTCCTTTAAAAGATAAAAGCCTAGCCTATGTGGTTAAAAGATTTGACCGGGAAAAGAGTGCGAAAATTCACCAGGAAGATTTTGGGCAAATTCTTGAACAAACGGATAAATATAAGGGATCGGTAGAACAAATAGGTAGGAAGTTAAAGGAAATCTCTTCAGCACCGGGTTATGACGTTCAATTGTTATTTGAACGTGTTATTCTTAATTTTATTCTTGGTAATGGCGATGCCCACTTAAAGAATTATTCCATTGCACATAGAGATAAGGATAATATCCGGTTAACTCCGGCCTATGATATTGTGTGTTCAAAGTTGGTGATTCCTGAAGAAGAAGATTCAGCGATTACTATACATGGCAAAAAGAATAAGCTGCTGCGAGAAGATTTTAATCAGCTGGGAGATGATTTTAATATCCCCATAAAGATTCGGTACGAAAAATTTGGAAATAAATTTAATGTTATTAGAAGAATTATAGAAACTTCTAGTATTGCTAAAGAAAAACAAGTACAATTTCTTGAGATCGTCAAGGAGAGAATTAATCGTATAGGGTTGCTAGAATAAGGCGAAAGAGGTGAGATATGGCTGATTTTTCTTTTGATATTACTTCAAAGGTGGATTTGCAGGAGATTGACAATGCAATTAACCAGGCGAAAAAGGAACTGGCTAACAGGTACGATTTTAAAGGTGCCAAGTTTTCGATAGATTATAATAGAGAAGAAAAAAAGATAACCCTGGTCGCCGGAGATGATTTTAAATTGAGGGGTATCCATGATAGTCTGGGCCTGAGATTGACAAAAAGAGGCATTTCGTTGAAATCTATTAAATACAAAGAGCCTGAAAAGGCGTTTGAGGGGAATCTGCGGCAGGTCGCAGAGATAACAGACGGCATTCCGAAAGAAAGGGCCAGGGAGCTGGTCCAGATAATCAAGGATTTGCGGCTGAAGGTTCAGGCCAGAATAGAGGAAGATAAAATAAGAGTCGTAGCTTCTAAAAAAGATGACCTTCAAACAGTTATAGCGCATTTAAAAAATATAGATTTCCCTGTATTTTTACAATTCTGTAATTATAGATAAAAAGCTGTTCGCTACTCGGGTATTGTTGAGGCGCAAAGTTTATGGTATAATACAGACAAATGATTAAAGAATTCTCAAGGCAAAAATTGAATAAAACGAGCGTAACGCTTAAGAAAAAGATTTTATCTTTACCTGTGGAGCCTGTAAAGATAGAAGATAACTCTAAGATATCCGATCTTGTAGCTAGTTTTAAGAATAGTTCCATACAGGCGCGGAATATCTATAAATGCGCCAATGTTTTTAAAAAGATGCTTCAGGATAAGGCGCAGCCTACCATATATTTGGGCCTTGCAGGGCCATTAATAGCGGCAGGGCTAAGGGATATTATAAGGAATATGATAAAGTTTAAGATGGTGGATATAGTGGTTTCCACTGGCGCGATAATATATCAGGATATATATCAGGCAAGAGGTTTCAAACATTATATAGGAAACCCTGACGCAGATGACAGGGTGCTGGATAAATTATACATTGATAGAATTTATGATACATATGTGGATGATGAAAAATTCTGGGATACTGATAATTGGATAGGCCGCGTTGCGGATACAATGAAGCCAGGAAATTACTCCTCCAGGGAATTTATAGAGACGCTTGGCTCTCGCTTGAGCGATAAAGATTCTATTGTAAAGACTGCTTATGAATATAATGTTCCTATTTTTTGCCCTGCCTTAAATGACAGCTCAATAGGTATAGGACTTACCAGCCATTATCATAGATGCAAAGAAAATAAATTGTCCGGCGTGCACATTGATTCCATACAGGATAATTACGAGATAACCCAGACCATAGTGAAATCCAAAAAGACAGCCGCTATCTATATTGCAGGAGGCGTTCCTAAAAATTATATAAACGATGCTGTTGTAATGGGGTATATTTTCAATAAAGATACAGGCGGACATTCATACGCATTTCAGCTTACAACAGATGTACCTCACTGGGGAGGGTTAAGCGGCAGCACATTAAAAGAGGCTACCTCATGGGGAAAGATTAATAATGACGCAAGCTGCGCAATGGCATTTGTTGAGCCCAGCGTAAGCCTGCCCCTCGTTTACTCATATGCCTTTCAGGAAAAGTTACACAGGGCCCGCAAAAGAAAAAAATTTGTCTGGAATAAAGATATTCTGACAAGCTTTAAAAATGGCTGATCTTCCAAAACCAAAAATTGTAAAGTTAGAATCCAATTCAAAGTATCAGAGGCTTTTTAATAAAGATTCAGGGACTCTGGGCCTTAAGTCAGGCCATGTTATATTGAAAAAAGGAGAAGAGATAGGCGAACACTCAACCAATGATCTGGAAGAGGCTCTAGTGATATTAAAAGGTAAAGGGCTGCTTCTCATAAACAGTGAAGAAGAATTTGATTTTGAAGATAATTCCGTGTTATATATACCGCCAGATACAATTCACAATGTAAAAAATACAGGCAATGGAATATTGGAGTATATATTCATAACCTCAAATGCCAAATAAAAATTATAAAGCGCGTTTTAAATTTTGCGATCTGGAAGATAAATATTCTTCCTGGGATAAGTCCAGGATAGCGATATTGCCAGTTGCTTATGATTTGACCGCTTCTTATAAATCTGGAGCTTCTGCCGGGCCAAAGGCAATAATAGATGCCTCGAGGTATATGGAGACATATGATGATGAAACAGGGAAAGAGATTTATAAATTTGGCATATATACTGCCAAAGAAATTAAGCAAACAGGCGCCAAGCCGGAAGGTATAATTAATAAAGTTGAAAAAGAAGTCATATCTATTTTAAAAGCAGGCAAGTTTCCCGTGGTTTTGGGCGGAGAGCACTCCATTACACTTGGTCCTGTAAGAGCATGTAAGAAGATTTTTAAGAATTTTTCAGTGCTGCAGTTGGACGCGCACAGAGACATGCGCGATAGTTTTCAGGGCTCAAAATATAGCCACGCATGTATTGCAAAGCGTATCGTAGAACTTACAGGCCTTTCCCAGGCAGGGGTAAGAAGTATGTCAAAAGAAGAATCCGGCAAATCCAACAATAATCTCAAAACATTTTTTATGAAAGATATGGTAAATAATATGGCGTGGGTGGATGAAGTGATAGATTCTTTGGATAACGATAGAGTATATGTTACCATAGACATGGATGCTTTTGACCCGTCTATTATGCCGAGCGTAGGCACGCCTGAACCTGGCGGCATGGGGTGGTATGAGACACTTGTGTTATTTAAAAGGCTCAGCCAGAAAAAAGAAGTTATAGGATTCGACGTGGTGGAGTTGTCTCCTATGCAGGGCAACATCAGCCCAGATTTTTTAGCCGCAAAGGTAATATATAAATTCTTGAATTATATTTTTTAGGATAAGGAAAGATAATTATGCGGATTAAGATAGAAACAAAAATAGGGGGAATGTTTCTTATATTTTTTATAGAATTAATTATATTTACGTACTTTGTGTATGTAATTAATGAAAGGCATGATCAAGATCATCTTATGCTGCATAAAAATGCAGAAAAAATGCAGTTAGTTAGAAGCCTCCAGATTGGCCTGGCCCAGGTAGTTATGCCTGCGAATGATTTTTTGATCGCAGGGGGAAGCCCTGATGAGCCAGAAAACTTTAGAATTTTATGCGGCAAGATTGAGAACTTGTTTAAAATAATAAGTGATATAAAATTCAACAATGTTGACGAAAACCAGTTAATTAAGCATATAGAGAAAGAATACCTAGAGCTTAAAAATACAGCGTTACAAATATTTTCTCTATCTGATGCAATCGGGAATATAGAGGCAGGTAAGCTCATGGAAAAGATGGATACCATTGCTGATAATGCTATAAGAGATGCTGAAAATTTTTCCAGGTTTGTTCACAGCGAAAACCTACAGATAGAAGCAAAGTCAGATATGACCAAAATTTTGTTTAGTTTGGTTATCCTGATAGGTATTCTGGTGAATATCATTTTTATTTTAGGGCTCTGGTTTTTCTTCAAGCGCACCATATCATCTCCGATAATCCATCTAAAAGATACAGCATTAGAAATCGCGCATGGAGATAGGGAGAAAAGAGTAGATATAAAGTTAAAAGACGAAATTGGAGAACTAGGCACTGTTTTTAATTATATGGTTGATGCCTTAAAGGCATCTGAGGAAGATATCCGGCAAGATTCCCAGATACAGAGAATTTTGAACAAATTGCTTAAAATTTCATTAGAAAACATCCCTCTTGAAGAAGTGTTAAAAAAAGCCCTCGCTTATTTAACTCCCTGGTCTAAAGTAATGCCTAAAGGCGGTATCTTTCTAGTAGAAGACAAGCCGGGTGTACTCGTTTTAAAAGCTCAACAAGGATTGTCAGTAGAAATACAAACAATATGCACCTCTGTGCCTTTTGGTAGATGTCTTTGTGGTAAGGCAGCTTTATCCGGCGAAATTGTTTTTTCAGACCATATTGACGAACGTCATGAAAATCAATATAAAGGTATGATGCCGCATGGCCACTACTGTGTTCCTATCATATCCATGGACAAAAAAATACTGGGGATGATTAATTTATATTTAGATGAAGGCCATCAGGCTAATGATAAAGAAAAGGAGTTTTTACATGCAGTAGCAAATATATTAGCAGGTATAATCGAACGCAAGAAAATAGAGGAATATCAAAAACTCCTGCTGAAGGATTTAGATGATATGAATAAAATTATGGTAGGCCGCGAACTCAAGATGATTGAGTTAAAAAAGGAAATCAACAGGTTAAACCAGCAGCTTGGAAGACAGGCGCCTTATAAGGAAGAGGATAAAAAGAATCTAGGTTTATTATGAAAATAGGTCAGAAATTGATATTGATTTTTTTGCTGATTTCCGCATTAGTTTGGATATTTGGGTTCATCTCTGTTAATCTAAGCCGGAAGAGCTTGGAAAGATATATAGGAGAAAGTTATGTATCCTTAGCTGTTGAGGTTCTGGATAAAATTGACAGGCATATCTACAGCAGGATTGAGGAATTTCAGTCTTATTGCAGCGATAAGCTGTTGCAGGAAGGTATTTCAGCCTCAAACCAGGAATTTGAGAAATTAGAAGATATAGAGGGGTATATTACAAAACAGGACAATGAATGGGTTTCTGCGCCAAGAGAATTATTAACTCCATTTATGCTGCAATTAATAAACAATAGCATGTCGTTTGAACTAAAGGAGAAGCTGGAATTTTATAAAAAGAAGTATAGTTATGAAATTTATGGCGAGATCTTTGCGACAAATAAATATGGGGCCAATGTTTTTCAGACCAGGAAGACATCCGACTACAGGCAAAATGATGAAAAATGGTGGCAGGAGGCGCTGGTTTAGGATTGAGCGTGACTCAAAATATAATTAATGAACACAAAGGGTTTATAGGCGTAGAAAGCCAAATAGGCAAAGGGACCAAATTGACCATTATTTTACATGCGGCAAAAGAATGATATGGCTAAAAAAAAGATATTGATTATAGATGACGAAGAGAATTTATGCAAATTTGTTAAAATAAATTTAGAATTAACAGGCGCTTTTGAGGTAAGCATGGCTACAAATGGCATAGAAGACATTGGCGTAGCCCAAAAAACAAAGCCAGATTTAATCCTCTTGGACATACTTATGCCGGTTATGGATGGCATTGAAGCGCTAAAAAGATTAAGAAAGGACAAAGATACATTCAGGATTCCTGTACTTATGCTTAGCGCGATAGGATATGAGCCATTTAAGATTAGGGCTGCAGAATTATATGCGGAAGGATACATCACTAAACCGATAGAAACCTCTGAGTTGAAAGCTAAGATAGAAGAGGTTCTAAAAAAGGAAGGTTAAATGAAAGAGAGGGCGCTAAAATGGACAAGAAAAAGATACTAATCATTGATGATGAAGAGGGTTTTACAAAAATGGTAAAATTAAATCTTGAGGAAACAGGAGAATATACGGTAAAGATAGAGAATAACAGCAATAATGCCTTTATGGCTGCAAAAGAATTTAAGCCGGATTTAATTCTATTAGATATTATGATGCCTGGCAAGGATGGAGGTGACGTGGCTTCTGAATTGAAAACTGATAATGCCATTAAAGATATTCCAGTCGTATTTTTAACTGCAATTATAAGGGAAGACGAGATGGATTCTCAAGGCGGCTCTATAGGAGGACATCCTTTTATAGCTAAGCCAGTAAGCGCAGAGGATCTTATAAAGCATATCAAAGAGCATATCGGCTAAGTAAAATTATTGTATTGCAAAAAAAGTTTTTTGTGATATAATTAATTTTGTTTAAAAATTGAAAGGAGGAGGAAAGAGTATGATTAAGAAATTAGCAGTAGTAGTTTTTTTCTTTGGTACTGTGATAGGTATGTCAGTTCCTGTCTATTCAGAGTATAATGCTGCAGATCCAACGGATGAATCTATAGCTGTGCCTCAAGATGAAGAGATGCTTCCTGCAGAAGAAGGTGTAGGAGAGGGAGTAATTACAGGGGATGTTACGGCTTTAGACGCAACCGCGGGTTCCATAACTGTAAAAGGTTCTGATGGTGCAGAAAAGGCTTTTAGCGTGGTAGACGGAGAAACTATACTTTGGAAAGGTATAGAGGATATAAAACTGACAGATATCAAAAAAAGCGATAAGGCAGAAGTTGGTTATTATACTGATGATGCAGGAAAGCTTGTCGCAAGCTGGGTGGACGTTATTGTCCCAGAACAGCCAGTTGCTACGGGTACACAAACTGCTCCAGTATCGTCACAGCCAGCAGAGCCTGCAGTGCCTGAGGCAGAATAAATAAAGTATGAACGGGCAACAGGCATCGCAGTTAGGCAGGTTAGTTCCTACGAAAGTATTTTTTACTAAAGGTGTTGGCACGCACAAGGAAGAGTTGCGTTCGTATGAGCTTGCGCTTAGAGACGCAGGCATTGAAAAATGCAATCTAGTGCATGTCTCCAGTATTTTCCCGCCGGGTTGTAAAATTCTTCCGAAAAACGAAGGCATAAAAGAACTCGTACCTGGCATGATAACCTATTGTGTCATTGCCAGGTGTAGCTCCAATGAGCCAAGGCGGCTCATAGCGTCTTCTGTAGGCACTGCAATACCTGCGGACGAAAACATGTACGGCTATATGAGCGAACATCATGCATATGGACAGACAGACGAGTTTGCAGGCGATTACGCAGAAGACCTGGCGGCAAAGATGCTTGCCTCTACAATGGGTTTTCCTGATTTCGATGATTCCAAGGACTGGGATGAAATAAAAAAGGTATATCAGGTCAAGGATAAGATCGTTAAGACTATGAATATGACTCAGTCTACTATAATTGATTCTAACGGTAACTGGTCCACAGTGGTATCAGCAGCGGTATTTTTATTTTAAAGCATATGATTTTTAAAAAACGACCGCATCTTTTTATATTAAAAGGATGCGGAATTTTTTATTTTCTGATATTTATTTTAGCAGGATGCAGCCAAGGCTTATCAGTGAAAGAAACAAGGGTCCTGATGGATACTTTATGCGAGATTTCCTGTTACAGCCCGGACGGAAATAAAGCTGTTCGCGCTATAGACGAGGCGTTTAAGGAGATGCAGCGTATAGAAAAGGTTTTTAGTAAATTTGATAAAAATAGTGAGCTATCAAAGATAAATAAAATAGCAGGGCTTGAAAATATAAAAGTGAGCGAGGAAGCATTTAGATTGACAGAAAGAGCTATATATTATAGCAGGATTTCAGATGGAGCTTTTGATGTAACAGTGGCTCCTCTTATGGAGACATGGGGTTTTGTCCGTAAACATAAATCAATGCCAGGTGAAGATGACATAAAGAATGCATTGAAATCCGTTGGATATAAAAATATAGAACTGGATTCTAAAAAATTATCTATAAGATTTTTGAACAAAGACACAAAAATAGATTTTGGCGGAATTGCCAAAGGCTATGCAATTGACAGGGCAAGAGATGTTCTGGTGTCGAACGGGATTAGAAACGGCCTTGTAAACCTTGGAGGGAATATCTTTGCATTAGGCAATGCGCCTGGGAAGAAAAACTGGAAAATAGGGGTTCAAGACCCTAGAAATAAAAGCAGATTGCTTTACAGTTTTGAATTAACTGATATGGCTATAAGTACTTCTGGAAATTACGAAAGGTTTTTTGAAATAGGAGGTAAAAGATATTCTCATATAATGAACCCTCTTACAGGAGAACCTTGTCAGGGTATTATAAGCGTTACAGTAGCGCTGGATTCAGCAGAAAGAGCAGATGCGCTTTCTACAGCTATATTTGTAATGGGAGAGAAAAATGGCCTTACTTTGGCAAAGTCTATCAAAGACATAAAAGTTCTAATACTTAAAGAAGATGGCAAAATAATATCATATCCATAATAAGTTGACACTGTGACATTGTTAGAGTGTCAACTTAGACCGAATTTTGTATTGACATAATAGTATGGTTTGTTAAAATAGTGTAAATCTTATATCGCCGAGGTAGCTCAGTGGTAGAGCGCGGCCCTGAAAAGGCCGGCGTGGGAAGTTCGATTCTTCTCCTCGGCACCATATCCTCGTGATGGATTGCCAAAGTCGCACAAAAGCCTTATTTTTAAAAACCTTAATTTTATCTTCATTTTTATTTACCCTTTTTTCTCTTGCCTTGTTTATTTTAGATGCAAATGGGGATACTATATACCTTAAAAATGGCAAAAAGATGGAAGGTTTAATAAAAAGGGAGGTAGAAGACGGCGTATGGTTAGATATTGGATTCGGCGCAGTTAAATTAAGATGGGAACAAATCAAAAGTATATATAAGTCTACCCCTGACGAGGTTAAAGCCATACACCAACAATGGCTTAAACAAGAAAAATTAAAAGAAGAGAAGGCGGGAATAAAAGGATACGAAGAGAGTTTGTTAGAACAAGGCCCCCAAGTAAAGCAGAGATTAAGTTATAAGATTTTAGAAGAAATGGCGGAGGCAATAAGACCCGATTCTCTTAAGAAAGATGTAAAATTAAGCTTAAAAGATACTGTTCACTGGTGGATAAGACGTGTCTTTATATTTGAGTTCCTTCTAGTAGGTTTATTTGTTTTACTGTCAGTTAGTTTTAAAGCTCGGCTTGGCAGAGCAATAAGAATAATCGTAATTCTTATCGTTATTGCATTGACTTGTTATTTGTTAAATTTTCTTATCAGTTCTCTGAAACTCATAAATATACCCCACAAGTAAATATCTTACCGCATAATAATCGCAGGACAAATGAATAGTCAAGCCACAAGATGTTCGCTCACCTCTTAATAAACTAATCTATTTAAATAATGAAAAATTTAAATTATGAATATCTTTAAGGTTTGTTTTTTAAAAAGAGTAAGGATGGATACAATGTACATGAACCAGTCTTTTTTAAGAATAAAATTCTTGCAGCAACAAAGGTATTATGATATGATAAAATATAAATTAGGTCCAAAAAATGTTATGAAAATGTGTTAAAAAGGAGGCAGTAAATGAGAAAATTTCGCATAACACTCTTTATTATGATCGGGATTTTATGTTTAGCTGCTCTTACCTATGCAGCTATTCCGCGTGTCATAAACTACCAGGGAAGACTCACAGACAAAGACGATAATCCCTTAACAGGCAATTTTTTAGTTACATTCAGATTTTATGATATAGAAAAAGAAGGACAGCCTATTTGGGAAGAAGGGCATATCCTCAATATTAAAAATGGCCTGTTCAATGTGCTCATGGGTTCTGTGAAACCTCTAGAAATAGATTTTAATAAAAATTTGTGGCTTGGCATGGAGGTTGCGAGCGATGGAGAAATGACCCCTCGCATAAAACTTGCAAGTTCTGTTTACGCTTTGAATGCAAAATCCATTGATATGATAAACTCAAGCCAGTTATTAAGAAATGACATAGATTCTGTGATGTCAGGATCACTTACTCTTAGAAAAGATCTGATCTTAAAAGGTGATACAACCGGGCCGAGCAAGATTGTACTGGCTGATATCCAGGGCAGAGTTTATTATTTATGGGTGGATACGCTGGGTAATCTTAGATTAAAACATGGTTCCCCTGTTTCTGATTTAGACGGCTCTGTGATAATAAAAGAGAAATCAGGTCGCTTGTCATTACACTTTATGCAAAGCATCACACTATTGCTTCTCTTAGTGGCTGTTTTTATACTGGTCCTTATATTTTATTCTTCTAAGAAAAATAGGTAAGAGTACCCTTGCTCTACCCTCTCCCTTAAAAAGGGAGAGGGTTTTTTAATTGACGCATATAATCTATATATGGTATATTATAGTCCTTATGATACCAAGATATTCGCTTCCCAAGATGTCAGTTATATGGTCTGATGAGAATAAATTCCAGAAGATGCTGGATGTTGAAATTCTAGCCTGCGAAGCTTTAGCTAGTCTGGGCAAAATTCCGCAAAAAGAGCTTAAAAAGATAAAGTCCAAAGCAAAATTTGATGTAAAACGGATAGAAAAAATAGAAAAAACAACCCGCCACGATGTAATAGCGTTTCTCCAAAATATAGCTGAATATATAGGGGATTCTTCAAGGTTTATGCATCAGGGCCTTACTTCAAGCGATGTCTTGGATACAGGTTTGTCTGTAATGATGAAGGAGTCGGCTTATATTATTCTGGAAGACCTGAAGATATTAAAAGAGGAATTGAGAAAAAAAGCTAAAAAGTACGCTTATACTATTATGGTTGGAAGAAGCCATGGCGTGCATGCTGAGCCAACAACGTTTGGCTTAAAATTAGCGTTATTTTTTGATGAGATAAATAGGTGTATTGAAAGAATCGATAGAGCAAAGGAAATTATATCCGTAGGTAAAATTTCCGGACCTGTAGGCACATATTCAAATATAGAGCCTTATGTTGAGAATTATGTTTGTAAAAAGCTAGGGCTTAAACCCGCTAATATATCTACGCAGGTGCTCCAGAGAGACAGGCATGCGGAATATTTGTCAGAAATAGCTATTGTGGGCGCTACTCTTGAAAAGATAGCCACGGAATTCAGGAATCTCCAGAAGACAGAGGTTAGAGAGGTTGAAGAGCCTTTTGGAAAAGGCCAGAAAGGTTCCAGCGCAATGCCTCACAAGAGAAATCCTGTCATGTGCGAAAGGATTACAGGCCTTGCAAGGGTTTTACGGGCGAATGCAATTGTCTCCATGGAAAATGTGGCGTTGTGGCACGAAAGAGATATAAGCCATTCTTCAGCAGAGCGTATTATTATTCCGGACAGCGCAATATTGCTGGACTATATGTTGAACCAGATGATAGAGATTATAAGAGGGCTTTTAGTGTATCCAGAAAACATGGCTAATAATATGTCTAAAACAAAAGGCCTGATATTTTCTGCTAGGATTTTAGTAGAGCTTGAGAAAAAGGGAGTTGAACGCAAAAAGGCGTATGATATTATTCAAAGATGCGCTATGAAGGTCTGGGAAAAAGATATTAATTTCAAAGATGTGTTACGGGATGACAACGATTTTATGAAATTTGTGAAACCCAAGGAAATAAATAGGTTCTTTGAAGTCGCATATTACACAAAACATGTAAATACTATTTTCAAAAAAGTCGGCATCTAAATAAGTTGACACTCTGACATTGTTACAGTGTCAACTTATATTTAGAGAGGGAAAGGAAGGTTATGGAAAAAAGGAATAAGATATACGAGGGAAAAGCAAAGATTTTATACGATACAGATAACCCTGATTTAGTGATACAGGAATTTAAAGACGATGCAACTGCTTTTGACGCCACAAAAAGAGGCACTATAAAAGGGAAAGGGGTTATAAATAACGAGATCTCATGCGCTATTTTCCAACTTCTGGAATCAAAAGGCATCCCGACGCATTTTGTAAAAAAATTAAGCGACAGGGATATGCTTGTTAAGAGATTAAAGATAGTCATGATAGAAGTGACTATAAGAAATATATCAGCGGGCGGGCTGTCAAAAATGCTCGGGATAGAAGAAGGTATTGTTTTGAAAACGCCTGTCTTGGAATATCATTATAAAAATGACAGCCTTCATGACCCGTTGATAAACGATTATCACATAGATATCCTTAAACTTGCAACTTCTCAGGAAATGAAGAAGATAAAGGATTATTCGTTCAGCGTGAACCAAATCATGAAGGATTTTTTTGATAAAGTTAATCTTAAGTTGGTTGATTTCAAGCTGGAATTTGGCAGGCATAAAGGAAAAATGTTGCTTGGAGACGAAGTATCCCCAGATACATGCAGGTTATGGGATAAGGTTACAAATGAGAAGTTGGACAAAGATCGTTTCAGACGGGATTTAGGAAAGATTGAGGAAGCCTACCAGGAAGTTCTTAAAAGAATAAAAGCATAACGTAGGGAATAGACATGTCCGTCCCCTACAAGATTTCCCCGGTTTTATTCAAAGGAATATACGATGGAATGGAAAATAGAGATAAGAAATAGAAAAGGTGTTTTTAATCCTTTAGGAAGCGGGGTCAAAAAAGATATTTTGGACCTGGGCATTAGCGGCGTGAAGAAAGTTAATGTTAGTCAGGTCTTTATTATTTTCGGGGACATCACTGAATCTGATATTAAGAGAATAGCCGGGGAATTGCTGGTAGACGCTATAACTGAAGAATACTTATTAGGGACAGAGGGCCTGGCGGGACAAAGGGCAAAGGGAAGAGTTGTGGGGATTGCGTATAATCCAGGCGTGATGGATCCTGTAGAAGAAAGCGCGAGAAAAGCAATAAAAGATATGGGGATTTATGGAGTAAAATCCCTCAGGACAGAGAAAAAATATTTTATAGAAGGAAAAATCACAGAAAATGATTTCAGAAATATATGCGAAAAGCTGCTCTATAATAAAGTTATACAGCATGTGGTAAAAGAGCGTAAAGCAAGGCGCGCAGAGCATAGTAATGGGTATAAATTTAAATTGATAACAGTAGACCTACTTGGCGCAGATGATAAGAGATTGACAAAGATTAGTAGGGACGGCCAGTTGTTTTTAAATCTAAAGGAAATGGCCCAGATAAAAAACCATTTTAAAAAATTAAACAGGAATCCTACTGATTGCGAGCTTGAAACAATTGCCCAGACATGGTCAGAACATTGCGGCCATAAGACATTCCGCGGAGTTATAGAATATAAAGAAGATGGAAAGAGAAAGATAATCGACAATCTGCTTAAAAACACAATAATGAAAGTTACGAGTGAGCTGAAAAAACCGTGGTGCGTGTCAGTGTTTAAGGATAACGCAGGGATTATTAGATTTGACGAGGACGACAATATCTGTTTTAAGGTGGAAACGCATAACCACCCTTCCGCGCTTGAACCTTACGGAGGATCCGGGACAGGCATAGGAGGCGTTATAAGGGATATACTGGGAGTAGGATTAGGCGCAAAGCCTATTATGAACACAGATGTATTTTGTTTCGGCCTGCCTGATACAGCGCATAAAAATGTGCCTAAGGGCATGCTGCATCCAAAGCGCATAATGAAAGGCGTTGTAAGCGGAGTCAGAGATTATGGCAATCGCATGGGCATACCTACTGCAAATGGCGCTGTGCTTTTTGACGAACGTTATATCGGGAACCCTTTAGTGTATTGCGGCACAGTGGGCATAATGCCCAGGGATAAATCATTTAAAGCCGCGAAATGCGGAGATTTGATTGTAGCTGTAGGCGGCCGCACAGGAAGGGACGGGATTCACGGCGCTACATTTTCTTCAGGAGAGCTTACTCATGAATCTGAGACTGTATCAGGCGGCGCAGTCCAGATAGGAAATCCGATTACTGAAAAAAAGCTTACTGATACGCTTCTAAAAGGCCGCGACAAAAATTTATACACAGCTGTAACTGACTGCGGGGCAGGAGGTTTTTCAAGCGCTGTAGGAGAGATGGGCGAGGATCTTGGCGCAGAAGTTGATTTGGAAAAAGCGCCTTTAAAATATAAGGGCCTGAGTTATACAGAAATCTGGATATCGGAAGCTCAAGAAAGAATGATCCTTTCTGTTCCCAGGGAAAATTTGAAAGAATTGATGGATATTTTCAAGAAAGAGGATGTTGAAGCAGTTGTGATAGGATGCTTTACTTCAAATAAAAGGCTTAAATTAAGATATAACGGGAATGTGGTATGTGATTTGGACATGGAATTTTTGCATGGTGGGATTCCTAGGTTTGAACGAAAAGCAGTATGGGCAAAGCCTGCCTACAAAGAATGCGAGATAAAAGACAAAAAAGATTTTACTCAGGATTTATTAAAGATCCTTTCGAGCTGGAATGTTTGCAGCAAGGAATGGGTCATAAGGCAGTATGACCATGAGGTGCAGGGCCAAAGCGTTCTGAAGCCTTTGGTGGGCATAGAAAATGACGGGCCAGGAGATGCTAGTATTATAAGGCCAAAGTTTAATTCTAAGAAAGGCATTATAATTTCAAACGGTATAAATCCCAGGTTCGGATTTATAGATCCATACTGGATGGCTGCTTCTTGCATAGATGAAGCGCTTCGCCAGGTGATAGCAGTGGGCGGGTCTTTAAACAAGACTGCTCTTCTTGATAATTTCTGCTGGGGCAATACTGATAAGCCTGACAGGCTTGGGAGTTTAGTAAGGGCGAGTTTCGGCTGTTATGATATTGCAAAGACATACGGCATCCCATTCATTTCCGGCAAGGATAGCCTTAATAATGAATACTCTGTGCACGGCGAATCCATTGCGATACCATGTACGCTTTTAATTTCAGCAATATCAGTAATGGATGATGTAACAAAGGCTATTACAATGGACCTGAAAGAAAAAGGTAATCTTATATACATTATAGGCGAGACAAAGGATGAAATGGGAGGTTCTCATTATAATCTTATAAATAATTGCATAGGCAATAATGCGCCTATAGTAGATGCTAAAAAAGGCCTAAAGATTTTTAATAGGATAAGCGAGGCAGCCAGGCTAGGGTTATTAAGGGCTTGCCATGATTTATCAGAGGGTGGCATAGCTTGCGCATTGGCTGAGATGGCTTTCAGCGGAGGATTTGGAATAGAAGCAGAGCTTAAAGAGGCGCCCTATGAGGCTAAAAGTTCAAAAGCGAAAAGAGACAACATAATATTATTTTCAGAATCAAATACAAGATTCATTGCTGAAGTTAGGAAACAGGATAAAAATAAGTTTGAGAATTTAATGAAAGGTATTCCTATCGGATTAATCGGCCAAGTCGCGGGTAAAAAAGATTTAAAGATTTATGGGCTCAGCAGCAGAAAAATAGTGGATACAAGCCTGGATAAATTAAAAGAAGCGTGGCAGAAGCCGCTGCGCTGGTAGGCAATTTACGAGGATGAGATAGTAATTTCTTTTATGAGAAAACCAAAGGTTATTGTTTTAAGAACCGCAGGAACAAATTGCGATAATGAGACCCATGTTGCGTTTAAAATGGCAGGCGCTGACTCGGAACTTGTACATATAAATGAATTGGCAAGGGATGAAAAATTTTTAAAGAATTTTCAGATACTAGCTATTCCCGGCGGATTTACATACGGGGATGATATTGCATCAGGCAAGATCCTGGCAAATGAAATTAAATACAAACTCAACGCAGACCTTAAAAATTTTATAAATAGCGGAAAGCTTGTGATAGGGATATGCAATGGCTTTCAGGCGCTTGTAAAAGCAGGGATTTTACCCGGTATAAATAGCGGGACAATAGAGTCAACTCTTAGTTTTAATGATTCCGGAAGTTTTATTGATAAATGGACATATTTAAAAAAAGAGACCGGTAATCGGAACACAGAAACCAGATGTGTGTGGACAAAAGGCTTGAAAGAAACTATTTATCTTCCGATTGCGCATGGAGAAGGAAAATTTATACCAAGAGATAGCGATGTTTTAAATCAGTTAAGAAAAAATAAACAAATCGTTTTCAAGTATATCGATAACCCCAATGGCTCAATAGATGATATTGCAGGAATATGCGATACGACAGGCAGGGTATTGGGCATGATGCCGCATCCTGAAAGGCATGTCCTTGGCACGCAGCATCCCAGATGGACTCGCGAAGGTTTAAAAGAACGCGGCGACGGCTTTATGATTTTTAAAAACGGCATAGATTATATAAAGGAGAAGCTATGATTGATTATAGGCGCTCAGGAGTAAATATAGATAGGGCAAATGATTTTGTAAAGAATATTGGCCGCATGGCCAAAACCACAAAACGCAAAGAGGTTATATGCGACATAGGAGGATTTAGCGCTCTTACGAGTATTCCGAAAAAATATAAAGACCCTATTCTTGTATCCTCCACTGACGGGGTAGGCACAAAATTAAAAATAGCCGATAGCCTGAATAAGCACGACACAATAGGCATAGATCTTGTGGCAATGTCTGTGAATGATGTAGTGGTTACAGGCGCGGAGCCGCTTCTATTCCTGGATTATTTTGCAACAGGAAAATTGAATAGTAAAAAGGCTGTGGACATAATGAAAGGTATAGTGAAAGGGTGCAGGCAGGCTGGGTGCGCTCTTGTTGGAGGAGAAACTGCAGAAATGCCTAGCATATATAATGGCGAAGAATATGACCTGGCGGGATTTTCAGTGGGTATAGTTGAAAAAACCAAAATAATAAACGGGAAGTCTGTAAATGCAGGCGATATAGTGATAGGCATAGGTTCAAGCGGACCTCATTCAAACGGCTTTAGTTTAATAAGAAAATTATTTTCTAAGAGCGAATTAAAAGGAAAATTCGGAAGGATACTTTTGACCCCGACGATAATTTATGTAAAGACGATTTTAAAATTAATGGAGAAGATCAAAATAAAATCCATTGCGCATATTACAGGCGGAGGCTTCTATGACAACATTCCAAGGGTTGTGCCGAGCGACAAATCCGTTCTAATATATAAAGAACTATGGCAAGTCCCTCAGATATTCAGAGTCATTCAAAAAAGGGCTGGGATCAGCTACAAAGAGATGTACAGGACATTCAATATGGGGATAGGTATGGTGATAGTTGTCAGCAAATCCGACGTTAAAAAAACGCATGAGATAATAAAAAAATTCAGATTAAAGGCATGGACTATTGGAGAGATCATTAAGGGCAATGGAGAAGTTATAATATGAAAGTTTTGGTTATCGGCTCTGGGGGAAGGGAACATGCTATAGTATGGAAATTATCCCAGAGTAAAAAAGTGAAAAAGATATTCTGCGCACCTGGAAATAGCGGCATAAAAGAGATTGCGGAATTAGTTGATGTAAAACCAGACGATGTTCCCAGGCTTTTAGATTTCGCAAAAAATAACAAGATAGACTTGACTGTGGTAGGCCCGGAAGCGCCTTTAGTAAAAGGCATAGTGGATATCTTTAATGAAAACGGATTAAAGGCATTCGGACCTTTTAAAGACGTTGCAATGTTAGAAGGCAGTAAAGTTTTTTCTAAAAATGTAATGGAGAAATTTGGTTTGGCTACAGCGGATTTTAAGATTTTCGATAATCCTAACGATGCGAAAAAATATCTAAACGAAATCGGCGTTCCTATTGTAATAAAAGCAGACGGCTTGGCAGCTGGTAAAGGCGTGATAATACCAAAGACAATAGAAGAAGGATTAAAGGCAATAGATTCTATAATGGTAGAGAGGATTTTCGGTGATAGCGGAAATAAAATTATTCTGGAAGATTGCCTGGAAGGCGAAGAGGCTTCTATGCTGGTTTTTACAGATGGGAAAACCATCGTGCCTTTAGAATCCTCCCAGGACCATAAAAGGATTTTTGACAAAGACAAAGGCCCTAATACAGGCGGCATGGGGGCTTATTCGCCTGCGCCCGTAGTCACAAAAGATATGCTGGAAGAAATTATAAAGAATGTTTTCAGACCTGTAGTAGATGGCCTTAAAAAAGAAGGCAAGGTTTACAAAGGCGTTTTGT
Source organism: Candidatus Omnitrophota bacterium (assembly GCA_018819285.1). GTDB lineage: Bacteria > Omnitrophota > Gorgyraeia > Gorgyraeales > Gorgyraeaceae > UBA10183. The sequence goes on along the minus strand of JAHJQM010000027.1, from coordinate 7,773 downwards.
ATGCAGGTTTAATGATAACTAAAAATGGGCCTGTGGTTTTAGAATTCAATGTGAGATTCGGAGATCCTGAGACGCAAGCGATATTGCCGAGATTAAGATCAGATCTTGCGGATATCATGATGGCCTGCGTAGATGGAACGCTTGATAAAATAGATGTTAAATGGGATGAATCTCCCTGTATATCCGTGGTATGCGCTTCAAAAGGATATCCTGATGAGTATGAAAAAAATAAAGAAATATTCGGGCTGGAAGAGGCAAAAAAAATAAAAGATGTAATTGTATTCCACGCAGGCACAAAGAATGAAAACGGAAAGATCCTTACAAATGGCGGCAGGGTGCTTGGAGTAACGAGCCTTGGGAAGGATATTAGATCAGCTAAACTCAATGCGTATAAGGCAATAGAGCATCTAAAATTCGAAGGTATGCAGTATAGAAAAGATATCGGAAACAGGGCAATTAAAAGGTAAGTTGACACTCTAACATTGTCAGAGTGTCAACTTATTGGGGAGGCAGTATGATTAAAAAAAAGAAGATTTTGGTAGGGATATTAATGGGAAGCGTTTCAGATACCGAAACAATGGCTGAAACAGAAAAGATATTGAAAGAAAATAAAATTCCTTATGAGATAAATGTGCTTTCAGCGCACAGGAATCCTGACGCAGTGCGTAAATACACTAAAATAGCAGAGAAAAGAGGCATAAAGATTCTAATATGCGGGGCTGGGATGGCTGCAGCTCTAGCCGGCGTTGTAAGTTCTCATACTAGTTTGCCTGTCATAGGCGTGCCAATAGAAACCAAATCATTGCAAGGCTTAGACTCGCTTTTATCAACAGTCCAGATGCCTGGAGGCGTTCCCGTTGCTTCAATGGCTATAGGTAAAGCAGGCGCTAAAAATGCAGGTATATTCGCAGTAAGAATATTAAAAGCGTTTAAATAAAGCCTTAACTTTGCAAATCGTGCTTGGCACGAATTGCAAAGTTAGAGAAATAATTATGAAAACAAAAGTCATAAAACTGAATCCAAATTTTCCAGAAGAGAATCTTATTAATGAAGCAGCCCAGGTCTTAAAAAACGGAGGCCTGGTAGTATTTCCTACTGAAACAGTCTATGGTATAGCTGCTAATATTTTTAATAAGGACACTATAAACAGGCTATATGAGATAAAAAAAAGGCCAAAGGATAAGCCGTTCAGCGTACATATATCAGATTTTGATTCATTAAAGCAGTTGGGGATCGTTCTTTCAAAAGACGCGGAAAGGGTTGCTAAAAGATTCTGGCCAGGGCCGTTGACATTGGTAGTACTCAATGATAAAAAAGAAAAGATAGGCCTTCGCATGCCTGATAATAGGATTGCAGTTTCATTGATAAAAAAATCAGGAGTGAGCGTGGTTGCGCCCAGCGCTAATCTGTCAGGCAATAAACCGCCTGTTTCAATTGGAGAAGTCCTTTTAGAGATGGATGGCCATGTGGATATAATACTGGATGGCGGAAGGGCAAGGATAGGCATAGAATCAACTGTTATGGATGTGACAGAAAAGCCTTTTAAGATATTGAGGCAGGGAGCCATACCAGCTAAAGAGGCGTTAACAGATTATGCATTGCTTTTTGTCTGTACTGGAAATAGCTGCAGGAGCGTGATGGCAAAAGGGTTAATGGAAAAATTTGTAAATGAAGCAAATCTTTCTGAAAAGGTGCATATTGATTCTGCAGGGACTTCAACATTTGCCGGTATAGGAGCAGCCCCTAATACAGTTTCTGTTATGAAAGAAGAAGGCATAGATGTTTCAAGGCATATGAGCAAGAATATTAATAAGGACATTTTAAAAAGATCAGATATTGTGTTTGTGATGGAAAAATTTCATAGGGATGTTATTATAAATCTAATGCCTGAAATCAAAGGCCGGGTAAGACTTCTTAAAGAAAGTCAGGATATAGCTGATCCTATAGGAAGGTCTTTGGAAGAATATAAAAATATCCTTGGCGTTATAAAAGAAGAGGTTGGAAATATATTTCTGGAGATATTTAAAGAGGAGAAAAAATAGATGAGGATAGTAATCGGTGCGGACCATGGCGGATTTAAATTAAAGGAGTCTCTTGTAAAATTTCTAAAGGCAAAAGGCCACGCAGTGAAAGACATGGGGACTTTTTCAGAGGAAGCTTGCGATTACCCTGTGATAGGTTATGAGGCGGCAAAACTTGTTGCAGCCAAAGCTTACCCCAGGGGAATACTTATCTGTAAAACCGGGATAGGCATGTCAATGGTTGCGAATAAGGTAAAAGGCGTCAGGGCTGCACTATGCGACAGGCCGGATATTGCCCGTTCAAGCAAAGAGCATAATGATAGCAATATCCTTGTATTTGCGGCAAATATAGTTACACCTAGCAAAGCAAAAAAGATTTTAGAAGCGTGGCTTATGGCAAAACATCTTGGCGGTAGACATGCGAGGAGAGTGAGCCAGATCAAAAAAATAGAGGGATTTTAAATATGAAGGCATTAAAAAAAACAGACCCTGAAATCTATAATTTAATACGCAAAGAACTTAAGCGGCAGCAGAATAATATAGAGCTTATCGCAAGCGAGAATTTCACAAGCCTCGCTATCCTGGAAGCGGCAGGGTCTGTATTGACAAATAAATACGCAGAAGGGTATTTTTCCAAAAGGTGGTATGGCGGATGCGAACACGTGGATGGCGTTGAAAGCCTCGCCATAGAAAGGGCTAAGAAGGTATTCGGAGCAGAGCATGTAAACGTTCAACCGCACTCAGGAAGCCAGGCAAATATGGCTGTGTATTTTGCTCTGCTAGAGCCGGGTGACACAGTCCTGGCAATGGACCTTGCCTGCGGAGGACATCTCACGCATGGGCTTAAGCATAATTTTTCAGGAAGATTATTTAATGTAGTTTCATATGGGCTCAATAAAGATACAGAGATGTTGGATTATGACGAGATAGAATCATTGGCAAAAAGACATAAACCGAGGATGATACTTGCAGGGGCGTCCGCTTATTCGCGCGTGATGGATTTTAAAAAATTCAGGGAAATAGCGGATAAAGTAGGGGCATATCTTTTCGTGGACATGGCTCACATAGCAGGCCTTGTAGCAGCAGGGCTGCACCCTAATCCGGTTGAATACGCTCATGTAGTTAGCACTACAACTCACAAGACGCTGAGAGGGCCGCGCGGCGGTATGATACTCTGTAAACAGGAATTCTCTAAAAAGATAGACTTGGAAGTTTTTCCGGGCGAACAGGGAGGGCCTTTGATGCATATAATAGCCAGTAAGGCAGTTGCGCTTAAAGAGGCAGACACAAAAGAATTCAGGCAATATCAGGCGCAGATTGTAAAAAATGCAAAGTCCCTTGCGGCCGCATTAAATAAATCAGGTTACAGGATAGTTTCAGGTGGGACTGATAACCATTTATTTTTAGTTGACCTTACTTCAAAAAATATCACAGGGAAAGTTGCGAGTGAAATTCTGGACAAGATTCACATAACAGTAAATAAAAACCTTATACCTTTTGACAAAAATCCCTCTACGCTTACAAGTGGTATAAGGCTTGGTACGCCTGCGGTTACTACAAGAGGGATGAATGAAAAAGACATGGGAAAGATAGCCCAGATTATTAATAATGCCATTAAATATAGAGATTGCCAGGATAAGTTAAATGGATGCAAAAAAGATGTGGCAAGTTTAATAAAAAAATTTCCTCTTTATCCAGAGTTAACTTGACCGTAAATAACCTTCGCGAGGCTGAATACGGTTTAACAAGGAGATATTTATGAAATGCCCATTCTGCGGACATAATGAAGACAAGGTTATTGATTCCAGGTCCAGCGAAGAAGGCCGTTCGATAAGAAGGCGGAGAGAGTGCCTTAATTGCCAGAGGCGCTTTACAACATATGAAAACATAGAAGAAACTACTTTAATAGTTATAAAAAAAGACGGGAGGCGGGAGCCGTTTGACAGGAAAAAGATATTAAACGGACTTACAAAGGCGTGCGAAAAAAGGCCCATAAGTACAGAACAGCTTGAAGCGCTGGCAGATAAGATTGAATACACTCTCCAGAGTAAATTCGAAAAAGAAGCGCCGTCCAGAGAGGTAGGCGAATTATTAATGGAGCTTCTTTATAAGCTTGACGAGGTTGCCTACGTGAGATTTGCTTCTGTGTACCGCCAGTTTAAGGATATCAATCAATTTATGAAGGAGCTGAAGGACCTGCTGAATCACACTAAATAGATTACCGTTTTCCGGTATAGCTTACAAAACCCGCATTTGCCTTAAGATCCTGGAAATAGTTATTAAATTTTTCCTCTTTTCTATTAGCAAGAAGATTTTCTTTGAATCTATTTTTTTCTTCTATGAACTTTACCTCGTCTATAGACTTAAGTTCAAGAGGCTCTAGTATGACCCAACCCTGAAGGGTTTTTAAAGGCTTTGAGATAGAGCCTATTTTTATAGAGGAAGCAATGTCTATAAATTCCTTGGCAGGCCCTATCTCAGGTATATAGCCATCTCGGGCTATGAAATCAGTTTGTTTTACCTGAAGGCCATATTTTTTTACAGCGTTTTCAAACGTTTCATTGGTTTTAATGCTATTGGCTATATCCAAGTAGATAGCCTCTGATTTTTTCTGGGATAATTTAATGGATTCTTCTTTTATAAATTCCTTTTTAACAATGTCTTTAGCTTCCGCATAATCAGGGATATACGGTTCTTTCTTTTCTTTCAGTTGTATAACATATAAGCCTTTAGTTGTTTTTACCAACATGCGATTTATCTCATTTTTCTGCAGTTCAAAACCTGCTTTAGCAAAATCATAAGACCAACCTATGTTGGGTATTTCTTCATTAGCTGAAAAAAATCCAGTTTCTTTTATTTCCAGCGAATTAACTCTGGCAGGTTCTTCTAAATTCTTTTTTGTATTTACCTGGTCCAAAACTTTATAGGCGAGCTCTTCTGCGCTTGGGTCAGAGAGCGGGATTTCTATATATTTTATATTGATCTGTTCGTTCTTTTCGAAAGCCTGTTTATTCTGCTCGTAGAAATTTTCCAAGACAGAGTCATCATATTGCGCGTCTTTTTCAGAATCGATAAAAGGTATAAGCGCATAAGAGGATTTTATCTTTTCAAACTTTTTCTTATATTCATTTTTAACGTCTTCGTCATTTACCTTGATGTCAAACGTGATTTTATCTTTTAGTTTAGATATCAAGAGGTCGTCCCTTAATTTTTCTTCAAAGGACCTGGCCGTATCTTGGAGCATTGATTTATACAGCCTTTTGTCAAAAGAACCGTTTCTCTGGAATGCCGGGAAAGAGGTTATCTTTTCTACAACCTCCCGGTCAGTCGCGCGGAGGTTTTGCCTTTTTGCTTCCTCTATTAGTATTATGCGGCTCCACGCCATCTGGTCTATGAATTCCACAGGCACGTTGTTGCCGAAAGACTTTACGGCATAGTCTCTGGACACATTCCACATATCATAATAATCATCATAGGAAACCTTTTTGCCGAAGAGTTTCCCTGCGTAGTCAGGCTTATTGCCTTTATCTTTACCAGATGAGCCGGCTCCCCAAATTACGAAAGCAGGTATTATGAGTATTGCCAAGACCCACATAATGCGCCTCATGTTTTTACGTTTGCGTAGGAATTTTAATAGCATGACGTTCTCCTTGTTAATTTTAAGACATTATATCCTTTCTACTACAAAAAATCTATGGTAAAATACATGAGGACATAACTTACGGAGCCTTTGATAATCAAAGGCTCCGTAAGTTATTGTCCGAACGTATACTTGACATTTTTTGCATAACAATAAAATAACCGACATCTAGGCCAATCAAGCCACCAAAAAATGTCAAGTATAAATTCGCACAGTCACTTATGTTCACTCGCTTCGCTCGTTCCATAAGTGACGTGCTCATTTACTGTGAAAAATAAACTTGTTGCCAAGATTTTCAGGGATATTGCAGAGATTCTGGAGATTAAGGGAGAGAATTATTTCAGGATCCGCGCGTACGAAAAGGCGAGCCAGAATATAGAGTCGCTTCCAGATGACATAGAGGCTTTTGTAAAGGAAGATAAATTGAAAGACATACCCGGCATAGGAAAGGATTTGGAGGAAAAAATAAAAGAGATTGTATCTACAGAAAAACTTGACTATCTGGAAAAATTAAAAAAGGATATACCTGAAGGCCTGATTGAGATTCTGAATGTGCCTGGCATAGGGCCTAAGACGGCCAAGTTATTATATGAAAAACTAGATATACAGGATGTAGTCATGCTTGAGAGGATGGCGCATGCAGGAAAAATAAGAGATCTTGAAGGCATGGGTGAGAAAACAGAAGAGAATATATTGGCCGGTATAGAGCTTTTAAAAAAAACGAGGGAGAGACTTGATTTAAAAGTAGCAATGGATGTAGCTGAAGGTTTTGTGACCCAGCTTGAGAAATTAAAAGATGTGAAAAAAATAAATCCAGCGGGAAGCCTAAGAAGGATGAAAGATACGGTCAGGGATATAGATGTTCTTATTTCTTCAAGCAATCCTCAAAAAATAATGGATGTGTTTACAACGTTACCAGACGTAAAAAATGTAATCGCAAAAGGCCCCACTAAGGCATCAATCCGCACAAAAGATAATATACAGGTAGATGCGAGAGTAGTGGACGAGCTATCTTACGGAGCTACCTTGATGTATTTTACAGGCTCCAAAGAGCATAATATAAAGCTTCGTCAGCTTGCGATTAAACAGGGCCTGAAACTGAATGAATACGGGATATTTAAGGCTGAAAAAAGAATAGCGGGCAAGACAGAAGAAGAGATGTATAAGACGCTAGGCCTTTCATATATAGAACCTGAATTAAGAGAAGATAGAGGAGAATTTGAGGCGAGCCTTAAAGGTATATTGCCGGATTTGGTAAAGATAGAGGATATAAAAGGCGACCTTCACATGCATTCAACATGGTCTGACGGCGGGAACTCCATGGAAGAGATGGTGATAAAGTCCAGGGAGCTGGGTTATGAATATATAGCTATCACTGATCATTCTCAAGGCCTGAAGATAGCGGGCGGATTAAATACGCATGAACTAGACCTCAAGAGAAAAGAGATAGATAAGTTGAATAAAAAATATAAGAACATAAAGATTCTTTTTGGCTCAGAGGTTGACATTAATTCAGATGGGAATCTGGATTATCCAGATAGCGTGCTTCAGGAAATGGATATTGTAATAGCTGCAATACACGCAGGTTTTAAACAACCCAGCTCTTTTATTACGGAGCGGATTATAAAGGCATGCCATAATAAGTATGTAAACATAATCGCCCATCCTACAGGCAGGTTATGGGGCTCAAGAGATGCATATGATATGGATTTTAAAGAGGTTTTTAAAGCAGCCAAAGATACTAATACAGCGCTTGAGATAAATAGTTTTCCAGAGAGACTTGACCTGAATGACATAAATTCCAGGATGGCAAAGGAAGCTGGCGTAAAGATTGTTATAAATACGGATTCTCATATTGTAGGAAACCTGAGCATGATGAAATTTGGAGTGGCAGTGGCAAGGAGAGCGTGGCTTGAGAAAAATGACATATTGAATACCGCTATTTTTAGCAAGTTGAAATTGAAAAACTTGGGTGTCCTCCCAATATGATAATGTCCTGTTATACCAAAATAGAAATGTCCGGTTTTAAAGATGCTATAATGCACTCCTTACAAGGAGGTCGCTATGGCAGGAAAGGACATTATCACAATGAGCCAGAAGGAACTAAAGAGG
>JAHJQM010000026.1 GCA_018819285.1 Candidatus Omnitrophota bacterium | reverse complement strand
CTTTAATATCTTCTCCCTTCAGGACAGACTGCTTCTTTTGGAGAATATCCTGGGATTGGTTACTGATTTTATCGTAATCTACTTTTTTATTCTTGAAGAGTGATCTGGAACCAGGGGCAGCGTATAAACAGTTAGTAGCTAGAAACATAACTATAGTAAGGATTGAAACGAGCTTTTTTAGCAATTTAAAAGGCATGTATTCCTCCTATGTATATTTAAAATACTTTATAAAATTCTACCTAAAAGTATACCATGTAACCGTTTTCTTGTCAAGGCAAAAAATGCCAACTGGCGGTTATTTTTTGCCTGATGCCGCAAAGACTTTTGTGGCGCAAACAAAAATTTCGTTTTTATTGGCTATTATTACGTGGCTAGTAATGATAAGATATTGTCTTTTAGTTGTTCTTTTTTTACTTCTATAATCTTGCCTGTATCTCTTATCTTTATTTCGACTATGCCTTTTTTAAGGCCCTTATCCCCTATCACTATTGAAAAAGGTATGCCTATTAATTCAGCGTCGTTAAATTTAATACCTGCGCTTTCATCTCTATCATCCAGTAAAGTCTCTATACCTATTTGATTTAATTCGTTATAGATATTTTCTGCAGTTTTTTTAATGTCTTCCTGTTTGTAATTTATAGGGATGACCAATACCTGGAAAGGCGCTATTGCTACAGGCCAGATTATGCCTTTTTTGTCATTATGAAGCTCTACTACAGTAGCCATAATCCTATTAACGCCTATACCATAACAACCCATTACTATCGGCTTAAGCTTACCATCTTCGTCCAGGAACTCTGCCTTCATTGCCTTAGAATATTTGAACCCTAATTTAAACACATGGCCCATTTCTATCGCATGTTCTATTTTTATATTCTTATTACACTTGGAACACATATCTTTTTCTGTGATCATCCTTACATCAGCCCATTCACTGACCTTAAAATCCCTGTTTATATTTGTATTAATATAGTGCTTATCTTTCTTATTCGCTCCTGTAACAAAATCAGCCATGTCTTTTATAGAATTATCAGCTATAACCCTAACTTCTTTCAGGCCAACAGGACCTGAAAACCCTATTGGGCCGCCAGTTGTTTTCTTTATAACATCTTCACTGGCCATCTCAAGTTTGGCGCATTTTAAGAATTTCTTTATCTTTGCCTCGTTTGCATCATGATCGCCCCGTATTAGAACCGCAACTGGTTTTTCGTCTGCCACATAAATAAGCGTCTTTACCATGTCTAGAGGCTTAACTTTTAACAAATGCCCGACTTTTTCTATCGTCGTCACCTCAGGCGTATCCACCTCTTCTATGGGTTTTTCTTTCACTTGAGCCCTGAGTCCTGAGCCTTGAGCTGCATCCTTACATTCTGCGATAGCAATACTTGCCGCATACCCACAATTCGGACAATGCGCCAGAAGATCTTCCCCGCTTTCAGATAACACCATAAACTCATGCGAAACATCTCCCCCCATAACTCCTGAATCAGCCTCCACTGCGACAGTCTTAAGCCCGCATCTTTTAAAAATTGCTCCATAAGCCACATACATCTTTTGATAACTTTCATCAAGGCCTTTCCAATCCCTGTCAAAGCTGTAAGCGTCTTTCATTATAAATTCACGACTGCGTATTATGCCGAATCTCGGCCGCACCTCATCCCTGAATTTAGTCTGGATTTGATAAAGGGTAAGGGGCATTTGTTTATAAGAATTCACATGATTCCTGACAAGGTCTGTTATGACCTCTTCATGGGTAGGCCCAAAAACTATTACCCTATTATGCCTATCTCTATAAGTAATAAGGTCTTCGCCAAGATCCTTAAATCTGCCTGACTCATGCCATAATTCAACTGGCTGCATGGAAGGCATAAAAAGTTCTATGGCCCCGGCCTTATTCATTTCTTCGCGTATGATATTCTGAACCTTTTTTAAAACCTTAAGGCCTAAAGGAAGGTATGTATAAGCGCCTGAGACAAGTTTTCTGATAAGGCCAGCGCGTATCATAAGCCTATGGCTTATTGCTTCAGCCTCGCTCGGAACCTCTTTTAATGTTGGGATAAAATATTTTGTCCAGCGCATAAAATGTAGTGTCGCCTCTGAATTTTACCCAAGCCGTTTTGCTTCGCAAAACGAAACAGCTTGGGTAAAATTAGCTAAGGAATCAATAATTTCAAAAGCTCTTTTACTATATCTTTTTCTCTTACTCTCTTTACTATCTTGCCCTTTTTAAATATTACTCCGGAACTTTTGCCGCAGGCAATGCCTATATCTGCTTCTTTTGCTTCCCCTGGGCCATTAACCTCACACCCCATCACAGCTATTCTCAAGGCTTGTTTTGATTTTCTAGCATCAAGCATCAAGCATCGAGCATCGAGCTCTTTTGCTATTCTTTTAAGGTCTACCTGACAGCGGCCACAGGTCGGACATGAAATAATCTCAGGGCCAAAACTCCTTAACTCTAATGCCTGAAGAATACTTTTCGCTGCTATCACTTCTTCTACAGGGTCTCCTGTCAATGAAACTCTGATAGTATCTCCTATGCCATCCAAAAGCAAGGCTCCTATTCCTATAGATGATTTTATAATACCCGTTGACGCAGGACCTGCTGCAGTTACGCCCAGATGAAGCGGATATTTTGATTTCTTTGAAAAGAGCTTATAAGCTTCTATAGTGCTAAGGACACTGGATGCCTTTAATGAAACTATTATATCGTAAAAATCCATTCTCTCCAATATCTTTATGTAATCTATCACGGATTTTACAATGCTTTCTGCCGCGGATTTTCCCTTGTTCCTAATTGACCCGGAATTTGCCCCCACCCTTATAGGGATCTTTCTTTTCTTGGCTAATTTTACTACTTCTTTTATTTCATCTTCTTTATAAATATTGCCTGGATTAAGCCTTATTTTATCAGCGCCGTTTTCAATAGCGCATAAAGCCAGGGTGTAATCAAAATGTATATCCGCCACTAACGGTAAATTTATTTTTCTTTTAATAGCCCTTATAGCTTCTGCTGTTTCAAAATCTTTTACAGCAACTCTTATAATTTCGCATCCTGATCTTTCCAGTTCTTTTATCTGCCTAATAGTGCTGGAAATATCCCTTGTATCAGTCTTTGTCATTGACTGAATGCTAATAGGCGCTCCACCGCCAATCTTAATATCCCCAACCTTAATCTGCCTTTTCATTATTTTTTCCATAAATGCACTATCTTTTCAAAAATCCCAAATCTCATAAAATCATTATAAAATACAAACACCATTAAAACTATAAGTAACCCCATACCTGCCTGAGTTATATTCTCCTGTATCTTAAGAGAAACAGGTTTTCTCCTGACCTTTTCTATCATAAGAAATAAAATATGCCCGCCGTCCAGAACAGGCACAGGTAAAAGATTGAAGATAGCCAGAGACGCGCTCAATACGCCCATAAGCTGCAATAGATAAACGAGCCCAAGCTTGGCTGCCTGTCCGGTTATATAAAATATGCCTATAGGCCCTGTCATAGATTCCTTTATAGGTATAGATCCTGTAATACTTGCCCACAAAGCTCTACAGGTTATATAAGTCAGCATCCATAATTTTTCAGCACCCATATAAATAGACTTCAGAAATCCGTATTTTACATACACAACTTCGTCAGATGGCGCAATGCCTATTATAGATATATTTTTCTTTGAACCAAAAATAGTTTTCATATCCTGGGATTTGGGCATTGCAATAAGAGACACCTGCTCGCCATCCCTTTCTACGAGAAGTTTCATCTCTGGGTTTTTATTCGTATGAATAATCTTTGTAACATCTTCCCAGTAAGCCACATCCTTGCCGTTTATATTCAGAATCCTGTCGCCTGTTTTCAAACCTGCAGATTCCGCAGGATAACCAGGCATAACCTTGCCTATCTTGGCAGTCAATGTTGGGCTTCCAACCATAAATACGAATGAAAAAATCAGAAATGCCAGTATGTAATTTAATAAAGGGCCTGCGAAGATTATTCTTACCCTCTCTCCGACAGTCCTTGACAGATATTCCCACTTCTCGCCCTTTACCCCTTCTGCGCTTGTTTCCCCTGCTAATTTTACGTAGCCGCCCAGAGGTATTAGCGAGATAGAATATCTGGTTTCAGCCTTTGTGACACCCGTTATTTCCGGCCCAAATCCTATAGAAAATTTTTCAACGCGCACTCCCATTTTCTTAGCGACTATAAAATGCCCGAATTCATGCACAATAACTAAAATACTAAGAACAATTACAAAAGAAACTAACGACAGCATCTAATCATCTCCTTGGTTTTTACCCTCGCCCATTTATCCGCTTCCAATATATCATCTAATCCTGGGTTTTTGACATTTTTATGCAATCCCATAATCTTTTCTATCGCTTTTGGTATGTCCATAAACCTTATTCCCCCTTCAATAAATTCCCTCACGCAAACCTCATTTGAAGCATTCAGAACCGAAGGAAATGTCCCTCGTTTTTTTCCAGCTTCGTATGCCAGTGCCATGCATGGAAATCTCTTAAAATCCGGATCATAAAAACTCAGGCTCTTTATTTTAGAAAACTCTAGGCTCCTGATTCCAGAATCGAATCTATCAGGATATGTGAGGGCGTATTGAATAGGAATCCTCATATCGCACACTCCCATCTGTGCAAGTATTGCACCATCTCTGAATTCCACCATTGAATGGACCACTGCTTCCGGATGTATAAGGATTTCTATGTTACTGATATCCATATTGAAAAGTAAGCTTGCCTCAATCACTTCCAACCCCTTATTCATCATTGTAGCGGAATCCACTGATATCTTCTTGCCCATCTTCCATCTCGGATGATTAATAGCCTGCTTCACTGTAATATCCTTAAACTTGGACATTCCTACCTTTAATAAAGGCCCGCCTGAACCTGTGAGAAAAATCTTTCTTAAATCTCTCCTGTTGCTGCCCCCAATACATTGGAATATTGCGCTGTGTTCGCTATCTACAGGAATTACTGTGGCATTATTCTTTGCTGCCCTATTCATTATAATGCTGCCCGCCATAACAAGGGCTTCTTTATTTGCAAGCGCCATCTTTTTAACTTTATCTAACACCGTAAGGACAGGTAAAAGCGCGGATGACCCTACAATGCCTACAAGGACAGTATCTATCTTTATATCCTCCAGCATCCTCAATAACCCTTCTTCGCCCTCATACACCATTATCTTCCCAAATTTTCCCTTATTGCCACTCCCTCCTGAAATGCAAACAGCTTCTGGCTTGAATATTTTCGCCTGTTTCCGCAATAATTCAACGTTGGTATTAGTAGACAGCGCGCATACTTTGAATCTATCAGGAAACTTAGATATAACATCAAGGCCGCTTGTGCCTATTGAACCTGTTGATCCCAAAACCGCAATATTCTCCATAACATCAATTCCTTAGCCAATTTCGCCCCTTACTTTCGTAAGAAAGTAAGGGGTGAAATTCAAAGGTGGCTATACATTATCAAACAAATATAAAAAACAGGAGCAGTAAAAAGTATGCTGTCAATCAAATCCAACATACCTCCCAGGCCCGGAAGAAAAACGCTCGAATCCTTTACCCCATAGTCCCTCTTAATAAGGCTTTCTGCCAAATCTCCAAGCTGCGCAAAAACTCCTATCAAAGCTCCGCTCACAAGTATAAAACCAAAACTCATCCAAGAGATAAAGTATCTGCTTAGAATAGCGCAAGCTATGCTGAATATAAACCCGCCTATAGCCCCTTCCACTGATTTGTTAGGGCTTATCCTGGGAATAAGTTTGTGCCTTCCAAAATTAGACCCGATAAGATACGCGCCTATGTCTCCGGCCTTTGTAACCAGAAGAAGATACGCCACTAGTTTATGGCCATCTTCAAGAAATCTTATCTTTACAAGAAATGTAAAAAACCAGCCTATATAAAAAATAGCGAATAAAGTTACTGCAATCAGATTCACAGCGTTCCGGCTGTCTTTTCTTGTAAAATGTATCATAAAAAGCGCTATCAATATGAGTATAAAAAACACCATTTCCCATATGCCGCCGGTAGGCCTGTAAAGATAAGTGATATATGGCAGTAATATGCCTGAGAAAATCCCTACATACGCAAAACTTAAGGGAAATATCTTTTTTGCTCCGCTCAGCCTGAAAAATTCATAAAGCCCCAAGCCTATAAATAAAGATGCAACTGCTCCAAATGTCCATATAGGCAATGCAAATATACTGAGAATAGCTAACAATATTAAGGATGCAGATGCAATTGTGCGTTTTAGCATATCCCTATCTTCCTCCAAATCTCCTGTCCCTTTTATTATATTCTTCTATAGCCTTATTTAATTCTTTCTCGTCAAAATCAGGCCAAAATTTTTCAGTTGTATAAAATTCAGCGTAAGAGATCTGCCATAATAGAAAATTAGATACCCGCATCTCTCCGCTTGTGCGTATCAGAAGATCCGGATCAGGCTGCCCTGCTGTATAAAGCTTGCTCGAAAATATTCTTTCATCTATATCGGACGGATTAATTTTTGCGCTCCTTACATCTTCCGCTAAAATCTTTGCAGCGTTTAATATCTCCTGTCTTCCGCCATAGCTCAGGGCTATATTTAACGTTAGGCTATCGTAATCCTTAGTATCTCTTTCGGCGCTTTCCACCTTAGCCAATAGGTCTTTTTGTATCCTCTGCCTTTCTCCTATTATATGAAGCCTGATTTTATTATCATGGAATATCTTAAATTCCTTATCTATGAAATTTTCCAACAATTGAAACAATGCCTTTACTTCATGTTCAGGCCTGGACCAATTCTCAGTTGAAAATGCATAAAGCGTAAGATACTTGATTCCTATTTTAAGACATGTCTTCACAGTTCTTCTTACAGCTTCCACGCCTTGAGCGTGGCCCATAACCTTTGGAAGCCCCCTGGCTTTAGCCCATCTTCCGTTTCCATCCATTATTATAGCAACATGCTTAGGTATATTCATTTTCTTAAAAGAAAAACGCGAATTCGCATTTCATCTTAACACGATTCGCGTCCTTCTATAATTCTACTATTCTGCAGGAACAACCTAATTAGCAGCCGGCTGCGGCATACTAACAGGAATTTGCACTTTCAGTTTTGATTCAAGGTTTGCATACGCTGTTTTTAACTTTTCTAATTCCACATTAGCTGTATCTAGCGAACTCCGCAAACTATTTACAGAAGCCTGCAAGCTATTTACAAGGTTCGTCTGGTCATTAGCCTTAGTGACTGCGCTAGCTAATTGCGCTTGCGAATCATTTACTTTAGCATTAAGCCCTGCTATCTGATCATTAAGCTGCATAGTTTTTATCTTCTCAGCTCCTAACTGCGAGCTTAAACCTGCCGCGTAACCCATAAGAACAATACAGAGAATAACTGAAATTGCAATAATAATCACAAAATTGGTTTTTATCTTGTCCATTTACTTTTGCTCCTTTCTTAATGAGCACATGGCTTATGGAGCGAGTGAAACGAGCGAACATAAGTCATTGTGCGAATTATTTTTTATATTTCTTCAGCTGTCTCTCTATCTGTTGCTTTCTCTGCGTAATCTTATCCATATCTGCCTGGATCTTTTCCATATTCTTCGGAAGGATAACTATCTCTACTCTTCTATTCTGCCTTTTGCCTTCAACTGTATCATTGGAAGCCACAGGCCTATATTCTCCGTAACCTATCGCAGCCACCCTCTTGGGATTTATGTCTCTTGTATCCACTAGATAATGGAGAACGCTAGTAGCCCTTGAAGTAGAAAGTTCCCAATTAGATTTCCATTTGGAATGTTTTATAGGTTCATTGTCAGTATGACCCTCTATGCCTATATTCCTGTCTTCCACATTATTTTTTAAAACGCCTGCTATTTTATCAAGAGATGAAAATGCTTCCTGTTTTATATCTGACTTGCCTGAATCAAATAGAACTTCTGTCAGGAATATAATTACAAGCCCTTTCTGCTCCATCTCAAGCCGCACGCTCTTATCGTTTATTTCCTGTTTTAACTTTTCTTCCAGAAGCCGCTTTGCTTTTTCCAGTTCAGATAATTCTTCCTCTTTTTGATTCTGTAATTCATTTAGCCTTGCATTCAGGCCATCTATCTCATCTCCAAGCGAGGCCAACTTATCCACATCGCTCTTATGTCTCATCTGAAAAGTAACTGAGCATCCGGATATGGCAAGAGAAATAAATACTAAAAGTAAAACAGTATAAAATCGTTTATTCATACCCATAATATCCCCCTTTTATGTTTTCGTTAATCATAATACAGGAATTTATTAAAGTCAATGAAATTTTGACCTATACCATGTCATTGACAACAGTTTTACTTGAATAGCGTATTTTTAATAATAAACGACGCAAACACAATCGAAACCATTGACATCAGTTTTATTAAAATATTGAGAGATGGCCCAGATGTATCTTTAAACGGATCTCCAACAGTATCTCCTACAACACATGCTTTATGTGCGGGAGAACCTTTGCCTCCGTAATTGCCTTCTTCAATATATTTCTTTGCATTATCCCATGCCCCGCCAGAATTCGCCATCATAATTGCAAGCACAAATCCTGTAACAGTCGCGCCCATCAGAAGTCCGCCGACTGCATTTATTCCTAATAAAAGCCCCACTGTGATAGGGGCAGTTATAGCTAATAGAGACGGCATTATCATTTCTTTCTGCGCGCTAGCTGTCGCAATATTAACGCAGCACGCATAATCAGGCTTTACTTTTCCTTCCATAAGCCCTGTTATCTCTTTAAACTGTCGCCTGACCTCAATAACAATCTTTGTAGCTGCTCTTCCAACCGCACGCATTGTCATCGAACAAAATAAAAATGGAAGCATGCCTCCGACAAATAAGCCTATCAATACGCTTGGATTCATTAGGTTTAAGTCCATAGTTTTGCCAAAAAGCCAGACCTGATCTCTATATGCCGCTATTAAAGCCAGAGCTGTCAGCGCAGCAGAACCGATCGCAAAACCTTTTCCAGTAGCAGCTGTTGTATTCCCTAATGCATCTAATGCGTCTGTTCTTTTTCTTACTTCAGGAGGAAGATGAGCCATCTCTGCGTTTCCGCCTGCATTATCTGCAACAGGGCCATAAGCATCTGTTGCAAGAGTTATTCCTAATGTAGAAAGCATTCCGACTGCGGCAATTCCTATACCATAAAGCCCTGCGTTAAAATTAGCAGCACCTCCTGCAAAGAAAAAACTTGCCAATATAGCTGCACACACCACTAATACCGGTATAGCTGTTGACATCATGCCAACTGCAATGCCACTTATAATAACAGTCGCAGGCCCGGTAATGCTGGCATCTGCTATTGTTTTAGTAGGCTTAAATGTGCTTGATGTGTAATATTCTGTTGCAAGGCCTATTAATACCCCTGCCACAAGGCCTGATATCACTGACCAGTAAATGCCTATATGCTGGGCTCCTAATATATGCTTTACCAGAAAATAAGATGCTATAGCTACAATAAGAGAACTGACAAACACGCCTTTTCTTAAAGCTGCCAGTAGAACTGATTGACTTGCATCTTCTTTGCTTCTTACAAAAAATGTTCCTATAATTGATGCCAGAACTCCCACTGCTGCCATAACCATTGGAACGGTAACGCCTGCTATACCTAATCCCGCTGCTACACCCAAAGCAGAAGTAGCAACAATAGAACCCACATAAGACTCATAAAGATCTGCTCCCATGCCTGCTACATCGCCTACATTATCTCCCACGTTATCCGCAATAACAGCAGGATTTCTGGGATCATCTTCTGGTATTCCCGCTTCCACTTTTCCAACTAGATCAGCTCCTACATCTGCTGCTTTTGTAAAAATGCCTCCTCCCACGCGCGCAAAAAGCGCCTGAGAACTCGCACCCATGCCAAAACAAAGCATTGTAGAGGTGATTGCTCCTATTTTATCTACGCCAATAGGCAGAGGATGAACTGAATAATACCAGTTTAAAAAATAATACCATATACTAAGATCCAGAAGTCCCAGGCCTACAACTGTAAGTCCCATAACAGCGCCGCTTGAGAACGCAACCCTTAAGCCAGCATTTAAACTCTTCATTGCTGCTTGAGCGGTCCTGTTTGAAGATTGTGTTGCTATTGTCATACCTATAAAACCTGAAAGCCCTGAAAAAAATCCGCCTGTTAAAAATGCAAAAGGAACAAATATAGGCAGGTATTTAAACAAAGATAACGCTAAAAGAATAAGAAATACCACTATAAAAAATAAAGAAACCCCTATATACTGCCTTTTTAGATACGCCTTGGCGCCTATTCGAACAGCGCTGGCAATATCTCTCATTTTTTCATTTCCTTCATCCATTTTAAGTATTGACACTACTAGATAAAACGCAAAACCTAGCGCCAATATGGAACCAACAGGTGCTAAGAATAACATTTTTACTCCTTCCTATATACTGAATGCCTGCTCTCTTTTTGAGCCAACAGAAACCATTCCTATTTTTATATTCAGGTGCTTTGATAGCCTGGCTAAATACTTCTTCGTATTTCCTGGCAAATCCTTATACTTCGTCACTAACGTAGTATCTTTCATCCATCCATCACATGCTTCATACACAGGTTCGCAATTTTCAAGAATATCTATATTACTAGGAAAATCTTTATAAATTTCCCCTTTATATTTATATCCTGTACAAATTTTTATTTTATCCATTTCATCAAGCACATCCAGTTTTGTAACCACTATTTCATCCAGGCCGTTAACTGCTACAGCATGTTTAACTATTACAGCGTCAAACCAACCGCATCTCCTAGGCCTCCCTGTAGTAGCTCCGAATTCTTTGCCTTTATTCCTTATCTTCTCCATGAGGTCTTTTTCAAATTCTGTAGGGAAAGGGCCTTCTCCAACTCTTGTAGTATATGCCTTCACTACGCCTATAACCTTGTCTATCCTGGTAGGCCCTACGCCTGTCCCTGTAGATGCGCCTCCCGCAGTCGCGCTGGAAGAAGTGACATAAGGGTATGTCCCGTGGTCTATATCTAAAAGAGTACCCTGGGCGCCTTCGAATAAAATATTCTTTTTCTTAGCTATAGCTTTGTTTAAAATTAAAGAAACATTTCCCAGGTATTTTTTTATTTTTTTCCCGTATTCCAGATACTCATTGTAAATTTGTTCTGCATTAAATTCTTCAGAGCCTTCCAGATTCGCATATATTTTCTTTTTCAGGCTTTCAGGATTTACAAGATCTATCATTCTTATACCGCAGCGCGCCATCTTATCTATATAACACGGCCCTATGCCTCTTCCAGTAGTGCCTATATGCGCCCCGCGCCTTTTGTCCATGACCTTATGATATGGAAATATCACATGAGCGCATTCGCTTATAACAAGATTACCGTCTATCTTTATGCCTTTTTTCTCAAGTATATCTATCTCGTTTAAAAGCGCGTCAGGGTCAATTACAACGCCGTTTCCTATTATGCAAAGCTTATTTTTTCGTAAGATTCCTGAAGGTATAAGATGCAGGATAAATTCCTTATCGCAGATTACCACTGTATGTCCCGCGTTATTCCCGCCCTGGTATCTTACAATAATATCAGCGCCTCGGCTCAGGATATCGATTATCTTACCCTTTCCCTCGTCTCCCCACTGAGCCCCTACTACAACTGTACACGGCATAAAAACTCCTCATCAAAAAAATTCCTAACTTTACAAATCGTGCCAGGCACTATTTGTAAAGTCAGCGATTTTACGGTACCATCGTAAATATCTTTCTTGCTATCTCTGGATATTTTGCTATAAATCGCAGCTCGTCGTGCGTGAGCGGCTGCTGGGTATGCACATTGGCATATCTGACGAGTTCGAGTATATTAGCAGCCTCTAAATCATTTTTAAATTTTATCTCCAGCTTATCGTATACATTTCTAAATCCTTTTATGCCAGAGTATTCGCCTGCAATAATCTGCCTTCCTGTCTCTATCAGCTCAGGCTCTCCTCTTCCCAGCTCTTCAAAATCATAGAGCTCATAATTGCGCCTGTCCTTCAAAGCCCCGTCTGCGTGAATGCCTGATTCATGGGCAAATGCGTTCGTCCCAACACCAGGATGGTTTATAGGTATGGGCACCTTAAATGCATAGGATGCGTATTTTCCAATCTTCCAAGCATGGTTCAGCTTAACCTTCTCATCCAAGTGATATTTACCTGCAAACCCGCTTGAATGTTTAATCGCAAGTATAACAGAAACAAGGTCTGCGTTCCCAGCCCGTTCTCCCATGCCGTTTATAGTGGTATTTATATACGCGTCGCAGCCAGCGTCTATAGCTGCCTTTGCGCCGCTAACAGAACACGCAATGACCATTCCTAGATCATTATGGCAATGAAGCTCTATTGGTAATTTTACCTCGCTGGCCAATATCTTTATTCTCTTATAAATCGTAAATGGATCGTCATAACCAAGCGTATCGCAATACCTGATTCTGTCTGCGCCGTGGTCTTTTGCCGCCTTTGCGAATTTTATAAGATACGGCATATCGGTTCTTGACGCATCCTCTGCGTTTACGCCTATGATCTTCAATTTCTTTTTTCTTGCAAAGTCCACTGCGTCCGTCATCATAAGCAATATATCATCCCGCGTTTTATTGCCTAGAAATTTTCCATTGGTCATTTGTTCTGATGTGGATATTGAAAGGTTCAGGTTTTCGACATCTGTCATTTCGCATGCCTTCTTCACATCATCTTTTATAGCCCTTACCCAGCCATTTAGGACAATGGGCTTTAAGACTCCCATCTTGGCAAGTTCTATATTTGCATTTAGATAATTTGTCTCATGACGCGTGACAGGAAAGCCAAACTCGCTGCCATAGACTCCCATATCATTCAGAAAGATATTGATCATGGTCTTTTGAAGCTTGGCAAGCCCCAGTTTAGCAGTCTGTACCCCATCCCTGTTGGTTACGTCGATAATATAAATCTTGTTATTTTTCATAAAATCTCCTAAGTTGACACTTTGACAATGTCAGAGTGTCAACTTTCTATTTAAAGTTTTATCAATGTCGCATCCAGTATATTCTTTTCTTTCCTTATCTCATTCAATATCTTTTCTGAAACAAGGCTATCTACATTAAGAACTGATAATGTCTTACCACCCGGCTTTTCCCTGCCGAATGTCATTGTAGCTATATTTATATTATTCTTCCCTAAAATAGTACCCATTATACCTATAATACCAGGTACGTCTATATTATGAGCTACTATCATATAGCCTTCAGGAATAGCATCCACATGGAATTCATCTATCTTTACAATTCTAGCGTCTTTCTTAGTAAACAACGTGCCTGAAACAGACCTGACTCCAGTATCTGTCTTTATCTCTACGCTTATAAGGCTTGAATATTCCTCTAGCATTGTCCCCTTCATCTCTTCTATCTTTATACCGCGCTCTTTTGCTACAATAAGGGAATTTACATAATTAACTGTTTCCTGCAATACCGGCGATAACACTCCTTTAACAATAGCAACAGTAATCGGAGATAGATTGTATTTAACCACATCCCCGGAATATTTTATCTGAATCTCCTGAGTCCTACCCTTAGCTAACTGTGACGCAAGAGCGCCTATTTTTTCTCCTAGATTTATATAAGGCTGCAGTATTTTATATAACTCAAAATCAACGCAAGGCACATTGACTGCGTTTCTTATCCCGCACCCTAGGAGAGCATCCCTTGCGCTATCTGCAATTTCAACAGCTACGTTTATCTGCGCCTCTTCAGTTGAAGCCCCGAGATGGGGGGTGAGCACAACCTTATCGCATTTAAACAAAGGGTTGTCTTTTGCAGGCGGCTCTTTTTCATAAACGTCAAAAGCAGCGCCTGCTATCTTGCCGCTATTTATACCTTCAAGAATAGCTGCTTCATTTACTATGCCACCTCTTGCGCAATTTATAATCCTCACTCCCTGTTTCATATTTTCTATCGCATTTTTATCAATAATATGCTTTGTCTCTTCTGTAAGAGGAGAGTGGACCGTAATATAATCAGCTCTTTTAAATATTTCTTTTAATTCGCCTGACTCTATCCCAAGTTCAGTTGCCTTATCCATGGATAAAAACGGGTCATAGACTATAACCTTCATTCCGAAACTAATAGCGCGTTTTGCAACCTCAGTTCCGATTCTGCCAAGACCTATTATACCAAGAGTCTTCCCGGATATCTCTGTGCCCATAAATTTTTTTCTTTCCCACTCCCCTCTTTTAACAGACGCGTCTGCCTGAGGTATGTTTCTGGAAAGAGAAAGCATAAGAGATATAGCGTGTTCTGCTGTGGACATTGTATTCCCACCAGGAGTATTCATAACTATAATGCCCCTCTTGGAAGCAGCCGATAGGTCAACATTGTCAAGACCGACTCCAGCCCTGCCTATCACCTTTAGATTAGTAGCAGCTTCTATAATCTCTTTTGTAACCTTTGTCTCGCTTCTGACTAAAAGCGCATCATAGTCCTTTATTATCTTTTTTAATTCTTCAGGGGGCAATTTATGCTTCACATCCACTTGGAATTCTTTTACCTTTTTAAGTATATCCACACCTTCCTGCGCCAATGGATCGCTCACCAATATTTTAAACATATCTCGTCTCCCATATATTTATCCAAGTTGACACTCTGACAATGTCAGTGTGTCAACTTGAACCCTATCTTAGCAATTCTTCCAGTGCCTTCACTCCACTGCCAAGCTGAAATTTATACCCCATCTCTAAAAGCACAGTCTCAAGAGTAGCTAGGCACACAATAAGATCTGATGGAGTTATATAGCCCATTGTAGCTATCCTGAAGATCTTGCCTTTCATCTCGTCCTGGCCTCCTGCTATGCCAACGCCATATTTATCTCTCATTGTCTTAACAAGTTTTTCGCCGTCTATGCCCTGAGGAACTTTTACAGCAGTTACTCCGTCTGAATAAACGTCTGGGCTAAATAATTCCAATCCCATCGCCTTAACAGCGCTACGCACTGAAAAAGCCATCTTTTTATGCCTATCGAATATAACATCCAGGCCTTCTTCTTTTATTATTTTTAACGCCTCCCTGAGCGCAATCACGAGATTCACAGCAGGCGTAAAAGGCGTATCTGTTTTGCCAAGCGCCTTCTTATACGCCTTGAAATCAAAATAATACTTAGGTAAAGCTGATCTTTCAACTAGCGTCCATGCCTTAGGACTCACGCTTACAAACGCAAGGCCTGGAGGAATCATCAGGCCTTTTTGAGATCCAGATACACAGACATCTACTCCCCACTCATCTGTCTTAATAGGAGTAACTGCCAGACCGCTTATCGCGTCCACTACAAGTACAGCTTCATAATTTTTCAAAATTTTTCCGATTGTCTCTATGTCTGTGGCAACCCCAGTGGATGTTTCGCACAATGTCGTATACACTGCTTTTATCAACTTATCTTTTTTCAAGATATCATCTATCTTTTTAGGATCTACTGCCTTTCCCCACTCCACATCTATTGCAACAAATTCAATGCCATACGCCTTGCATATCTCTCCAAATCTCTCTCCGAATTTTCCACCGCGCACTACAAGGGCTTTGTCTCCAGGAGAAAGTAAATTTACAACAGACCCTTCCATTGCGCCTGTTCCGCTAGCCGCGAATATAAGGACTTCATTTTTAGTTTGATACACATACTTTAAACCTTCTTCCACCTCTTGAATAATTTTTTGAAACTCAGGAGTCCTATGATGAATAATCGGCCTTGCCATAGTCTCTAGAACCCTTGGCGGTATTGGTGTTGGCCCAGGTGTTAATAAATAATTTTTTAGCATTTTTTCTCCTTATTCAACCTTATTCAAGACCAGGTCTTGGTCACAATTTACTGTGCTCAAGACCTGGTCTTGAGCACAGTTATTATTTCTTGCTTTCCATAAATATTTCGTCCACAACCCCATATTCCAGGGCTTCCTGACTGGACATAAAATAATCCCTGTCAGTATCTTTCTGTATTTTATCAAGCGGCTTTCCTGTATGCTTTGCCAGAATCTCGTTAATCTTATCTCTCATCTTTAGTATCTCTTTTGCCTGTATATTAATATCTGATGCCTGGCCTTGCACCCCTCCCCATGGCTGGTGTATCATGACCCTTGCATTCGGAAGCGCATATCTTTTCCCTTTTGCGCCTGCTGCTAGTAGAACTGCTCCCATGCTGGCTGCCTGTCCTACGCAGTAAGTGCACACATCAGGTTTTATAAACTGCATTGTGTCATATATCGCCATACCTGCTGTAACCACGCCCCCGGGGCTATTGATATAAATATTTATATCTCTTTCGCGGTCTTCCATCTGAAGAAAAAGCATTTGAGCTATGACTACATTCGCAACTATGTCATCTATTGCTGAACCAATAAAAATAATCCTGTCTTTCAGAAGCCTTGAATAAATATCATATGCCCTCTCGCCTCTATCTGACTGCTCTATTACCATAGGTATCAACATGCCAAACCCCCTTTGTTATTCTATCTTCGCCTCTTTCAGCAAAAACTCCATCACCTTTTTATTTCTCATATTTACAGCCAGTTCATCCATGCCATGGCCTTTTTCCAGATAACTCTTGATTTCATCTTTTGTCTTTTTATACTGAGCCGCTAATCCTTCAATGTATTTCTCTATTTCTTCTTCCTTTAAATAGATCTTTTCATCCTGAGCAATTTTATCCAGCATAAAAAACGCTTTTACCTGGCGGACTGCCTGCTTAGAAGCATTTTCCTCTAATTCCTTTTTATCCTTTTCTTCCAGGGTGAATTTTTTATCCGGGTTTTCTTTTTTCTGAAGCGCTTCCATATATTTAATACGCATATCCGCATCTTTCATTAATCTTTCTTTCTCTGAATCCACAAGCGTTTCAGGCACTTCAAAATCCATGCCATCTAGAAGTTTATCTATAATCTGAATTTCCAGGTCAGCTTCGTTATCCTGCTCCAATTTTGCCTTCAGATTCTCTTTTATCGCCTCTTTCATTTTCTCCAGATTCTCAAAACCCAGATCTTTAGCGAATTCGTCGTCAAGCTTGGGAAGCACTTTTTCCTTTTCCGAACTGCCTTCCTTAGGCACGTTTTGAGAATGCATTTCCCTCAGGTATTCCAGATTCTTCGCTAGGTCCTCTTCTTTGACTTCTACGCTTTTCTTTTTCAATTTAAGGCCCTTGTAGTTTTTCAAATTAATCTCAGGCCTTGTTTCAATGCTTACCTTATATGAAAAGCCTTCTTTTGCGTCAAGCTTAACATCAGTTACGTCAGGATACCCTATAGGGTCCAGCCTATGCTCTTCTAAAATCTTTTCGTAGGTTTCAGGTATAAGCTTTTTTAAAACCTCTTCCCTGGCGGTTTTGGAATAATGGAGCTCTAGAAGATCTCGTGGCGCCTTACCCTGCCTGAATCCAGGCACGCTTGCGTGTTTTCCTATATCACCGTAAACTTCATCAAAAACCTCTTCTACCTTTTCCACAGGAAGGCTCACCTCAAAACAATGTTTGCAATTTTTTAATTTTTTAACGTTGGATTTCATAGCCTGAATTTCTCTCCAAGATATATTTCCCTTGCCTTTGGATCATTTACCAGCACTTCTTTTGTGCCGGAGATAAGTATCTTTCCTTCTGCCATTATATACGAATGATTTGTTATTTCAAGCGTTTCTCTTACATTATGGTCTGTCAGAAGTATCCCAAGGCCTTTATTTTTTAATTCGCCTATAATATCCTGCGCGTCAGCCACTGCAATAGGGTCTATGCCGCTAAAAGGTTCATCCAGAAGAATAAAAAGCGGATTTGTAACAAGTGCCCTTGTTATCTCCAGCCTCCTCCTCTCTCCCCCTGAAAGCATATACGCCTTTTTCTTTGAGAGATGGCTTATCTTTAATTCCTCCAGAAGCTCCTTTAACCTGTTTCTGCGCACCTCGCGGGGAAGATTCAGGGTCTCCAGCACAGCCATTATATTCTCTTCAACGCTGAGTTTTCTGAATATCGAAGGCTCCTGCGAAAGATACCCTATGCCATTTCTGGCCCTCCGGTACATTGCAAGTTTTGTTATATCGTTTCCGTCAAAAATTATATTTCCTTTATCAGGCCTAAGTATCCCCACTACCATATAAAAAGTGGTTGTCTTTCCTGCGCCGTTTGGACCCAGAAGGCCTACAACCTCTCCGCGCTTTACCTTCATCGAGACGCCGTCCACGATCTTTTTCCCGTCGTAGGACTTCCCTAGATTATTTATTTCTAAAAGATGTCCGTTATTGTTTAGTTCCGTCATTTTGGATTACCAATTTTGGCCTGTTAGGCAATATTACCCTGCCCTGGTCCACCAGATAGATTGCCTTCTCGCTGTAAGTCACGTTCTGGCCGTTTATAATCTTCACGTTTCCTCTTGCAACCACACACTTGACGCGTTTTGTTTCAGGGCTGAAATATACATCTATCCTGTCAGATAATATGCTGCCTTTAGAGTCTTCTACCTTAACGTTTGTGTGAAAAAAAGCCCTGTTTTGTTTATAATTTAACTCCAAAGGCCCATCGCACGTTATGACAGTCTGACCTTTCTCTCCTATAGAGCCTAATATGCCGGGTTCATCAGATACGAGTTTTGCATTTATATCATGTTTTAATTCAGCTGTATTGCCCTCTATATCGCATGTAGCGCCTGTGCCTGTAATATCCATATTGGGCTTTTTTATGTTTACACTGGCATCCGTAGAAACATTTTTTGTCTCTTGATTCCACACCAAATGATCTGTGGTCAATCTTGTGCCATTAGTAGAAACTGCGACTACATTATCTCTGAGATAAACCAGATTTTCGCCTTTATCAAAACTTCCTTCCTTGGCCTTTAATTTAAGCATTGTGCCTTGGCTAAAAGATAATGCAGATAGATGATCTATATTGACTTTATTATCCAGCACCTCTGCTGATTTTCCGTTCATCTTCCACTTCTGGCCCCCGCCTTCCTTATACTGAACAAAAGAAAAATCCTTAACTTCTTGCTGAGCTGCCTCTTTTTTCTCTTCAGCAAAACACGGCGAGGCAAAAATTAGTATCAATAAAACAGTTATTCCAAAGTTTTTTCGCAACATATCTTTGTCTTCCATCTATCATGAAACCAGACCCAGTGTTCCGGAAACTTTCTAATGTAGCCCTCTATAACCTTTGTATATCTACTGGTGTTTTCAAGAATATCTTTTCTCTTATTGTCTGTCTTGGCCAACTCCATCGGCTTTTCAATAATAACCTCGTGGCCGAATGCCTTACGCACTATAAAACACGGGACAATAGAAGCGCCTGTTAAAAGATTTAAAACTGCAGGGCCGCTTGGCGTCCATGCGCTTTTTCCAAAAAAATCCACAAACACGCCTGAAATACTATCCATATCCTGATCAGGCATGATGCCTACGAACTTTCCGCCCCTTAAAAGATCCACTATTTCCTTGGCTGACGCATCCCTGTATAATACATTCACGCAGTTGCGTTTTCTTATCCTGATTAAAAACGCCTCCAGCCCTGATTGCCTCGCGCGCCTGGCGATCACATTCATGGGTAGCCCGCTTATTGAAAGGTAATGCGCCAAAAACTCCCAGTTTCCAAAATGGCCGGAAAGTATTATAACAGCTTTGCCTTCTTGTAAAAAACCTTTCAACGTATCGATATTTTTACAGTATATATATTTTTTAAAACTTTCTTCGCTAAACTTAGGTATAGATAATATCTCTATGGAACTTTTTCCCAGATTTTCAAAGACCTTTTTGACTATTTTTCTTTTTTCTATCGCGGACTTGGAGTTCCCGAAGGCAATATCCAGATTCCGAAGCGCTCTTTTTCTCTCTTTTCTTAGGATATAAAAACACAGACTTCCAAAAGCCTGGCCAAGTATAAGCCCTATTCTGATAGGAAACGCTAAAATAATAAAACTCATCAGCTTAAAGAGCAAAAAGATAACTACCCTTCTAGGCTTATTCTTTGCCATAGCCAAAGTATGTTATCATATGAGCTATATAAAAGTCAATATTAATAAGAAAAGGTGTCAAGCCAAAGTTAAAATGTCCTGTTTTTACCAAAGTTAGAATGTCCGGTTTTATGTTAAAGTTAGTAGTAGTTCTTTTTCTTCTTGGCCGACTTCTTCTTTTTGTTGATACTGTGAATTATGTGAATAGCTCCTTAT
>JAHJQM010000025.1 GCA_018819285.1 Candidatus Omnitrophota bacterium | reverse complement strand
CCTCTTTAGTTCCTTCTGGCTCATTGTGATAATGTCCTTTCCTGCCATAGCGACCTCCTTGTAAGGAGTGCATTATAGCATCTTTAAAACCGGACATTTCTATTTTGGTATAACAGGACATTATCATATTGGGAGGACAGATAAATCTTTTTGGGTCGCGGTATTTTGTCCTTGACGAGAATAAGCGTTGTGTTATAATAAAACACTTAAAGTGAGGATAAAATGAAAAAGCATCTTACCCGGAAAAGTCTTTTGAAAGGAAAGCGCAAGCACGGATTTAGAGCCAGGATGGCAACTTCTACAGGCAGAAAAGTTATAAAACACCGACGACAAAAGGGTAAACACAAACTTACAATTTAATGAGCTTAAACTCTTTTTCAAGAAAAGAGAGCCTGAAAAAAAATAGGTCGATTAAGACAGTTCTTGATAACGGTATTTGCCATAAATCTAAATCGATCAATGTCTATATCCTTAAAAGCCAAGGCGTTGATATTAATAAAGCGGCGTTTATCTGTAAAAAAGTCCTGCACCAAAAGAAAGCTGTATTAAGGAACAGGGTCAGAAGAATACTGAGAGAAGCTTATAGAAAAACAAAGTTTATCTTACCAGCCGGGTATGATATTGTTATAGTCGGCACAAAAATTACTCAGGATACGCTTTCCAGAGAGATAGAAAGAGAACTTCTAGATGTTTTCAAGAAAATCGTTTTCAGCGGTATTAAAAAATAGCATTATTTTTTATCATAACAATATATCTTCATTAATGTTATGTCAATGTAGATTTTACCCATCATGTTCCCAATATACGCTTCTGGCAATAGAAGATAAGGGGATTTTTTTGGGTCTATTAAAAGGCCTACAAAGGATTATGCGGTGTAATCCGTTTTCTCAAGGTGGTTACGATCCATATAAATCTAACTAAATTAAACGACATCCTGCACCATTTTCAATGCAACTGACGTTAGTTACGAAAATGGTGCGAAATCAGAGGTAACTATGCATCTGGAAAAGAATGTTTTATTAGCAGTAACTCTATCAATCATTATAATATTAGTCTATCCAATGATACTCGCCAAAATAAACCCTGATTTGGTAAGCCCAGCTCAAAAATCGCAACTTGTTCAAAAACAAGTAGTTGTAGAAAAAAATATAGACATTAAGACAAGCCAAGCAGAGCCTATAAACGAACTCCCTTCAAATGCAATAACAAAAAATTTATATACTGATAAATATGTTTTAAGCCTAACTAATATAGGAGGGTCTATCAGCGGGATATTGATAAAAGATTCCAAAAGAAAAAATGACATAGCCCTTGTTGCCAAAGCAATAAACTCAGCAGGCATTATGTCAGTAGATGGGAAAGGCATATTATCTGGCATGTCTTCGCAAAGTTTTACAATACATAATGATACAACAACATTTTTCTTTGAAAACAAAGAGCTGAAGCTAGAAAAAAATATTTCTTTTTTAAAAGATAAATATGGCCTTGATACGGTTATAAAAATTAAAAATAAAACCACTGAGAATCAGGACTTATCTTTTGATATTACAGTCGCTTCCAATATATCGAAGAATGAAGTTCTGGAAGCAAGATACATAGAGCTTGATATTCACTATAAAGATGGAAGCGTTAAAAAATTTACAGGCAATAAGTTATTGAATTATAACAGGTTATATAAAAATGATATACATTGGATTAGCCTTAAAAATAAATACTACACAATAATAGCAAAGCCTGATTTTGATTCAAAAGGCGTATTTACAAAAAATATTGCTGGAGAACCGGTTCTGGGTTTCATTATCGAGGATGATAAAGTCATGCCTGGAGAAACAAAGATATATGAAATAAATTTTTATATCGGGCCTATAGAAATCAAGGAACTTGAAAAAATTGACCCTGATTTTACAAAGGCATTGAATTTCGGGTTTCTCACAAGCATAAGCCTGATTTTATTGAGCATATTACAATTCTTCTATTCCATTCTTCATAATTACGGCCTATCAATACTTTTACTTACTCTATGCATCAATTTATTTTTATATCCCCTTACTTTTAAAAGTTTGAAATCAATGCAGAAACTCCAAGAGCTCGGCCCGCATATAGAAAAAATCCGGCAGGAACATAAAGATAACCCTACTAAGTTAAATAAAGAAATAATGGAACTTTATAAACGGTATAAAGTGAATCCCATGGGAGGGTGCTTGCCTATGGTTATACAGATGCCGGTTTTTATAGCGCTTTATAATACGCTATCCAGATCAGTGGAGCTTAAAAATGCGTCTTTTCTTTGGATAAAAGACCTTTCTATGCCTGACGCGTTTTTCCGCTTAAGCAGCAATATCCCTTTATTGGGCAGTACCATAAACTTATTGCCAATTTTAATGATAGGTGCTATGATATTACAACAGAAGATATCTCAATCCACTACAGGCTCTAGCCAGTCAGAGCAACAAAGACTTATCGCAAATATTATGCCTGTGATGTTTGGGTTCATATTTTATTCTTTACCGTCGGGGCTGGTGCTGTACTGGCTTACAAGCACTCTTGTTACAAGCTCTATGCAATTTTTTATGTTTAAAAAAACAGTTTGCGTATGAATTCCTTAGCTAATTTTGTCCCTGTTGCTTAATTTTGCGAAGCAAAGCGTCAAAGACAAAATTCAAAGATAACAATGCATCACATTACTATAATAAATAAAAACGAAATCGAAGTAGAAGCTAAAACCGCGCAGGAAGCAATAAAACTAGCTTTATCTAAGTTGAATGTCAAAAAATCAAAGGTTGAGATTTCTGTACTTAGAGAAGAGAATAAAGGCTTATTTAGTATGCAAGGTACTAAATTAGCTAAGGTTAGAATAAAAAAGATACGGTAGATGATACGGTTATAAAATGTCCAATAGGCATTGATACTGTTATGATACGGTTAATGTTCCACGTGGAACATTTTTTGATATGGGTAAAATAATCTCAGTTTGTAATCAAAAAGGCGGAGTGGGGAAAACCACAACAGTTGTTAATCTTGGTTATTACCTTGCTCATAAAGGCAAAAATGTATTGGTTATTGATTTTGACCCACAGGCAAACGCTACTAGTGGTTTGGGGATTGATAAATCAAAAATAGAAAAAAGCATATACGACATATTGATTAATAATTTAAAACCAAGTGAAGCAATGCAAGAAGTAAGCATGCCGCAGTTAAAACTTATACCTTCGAATATTCATCTTACAGGCGCTGAAATAGAATTGGTAAGCTTTATGAACAGAGAATATAGATTAAAGCAAGCACTCAAAGAGATTGTAAATGATTTTGATTTTATACTTATAGATTCACCTCCATCTCTCGGAATTTTAACTATCAATAGCCTTGCAGCTTGTAATTCTGTATTAATTCCTATACAATGTGAGTATTATGCATTAGAAGGCCTTAGCCAATTATTAAATACAATCAACTTAGTAAGAGAAAATCTTAATAAAGACCTTGAAATACAGGGAGTGCTTTTGACAATGGCTGATTACAGGACAAACCTTACATCTGAAGTTATAGATGAAGCAAAGAGATTTTTCAAAGAAAAGGTGTTTAAAACAATTATACCGCGTAGTATAAAATTAAGCGAAGCTCCTGGGTTCGGAAAACCAATACATCTTTATGATAAACATTCAATAGGAGCCAAGACGTATCTTTCTTTAGCTAATGAAATACTTGGGGAAGCTGTAAACGAAGATATAAATCAGCTTTCTGTGCAGCAAACAATAATAGAGTAGTAAAAATAATTATTCCTTAACTAATTTTGCCCCGCTGTTTCGTTTTGCGAAGCAAAGTGGCGGGGCAAAATTCAGAGGTGACCATGCATCTGGAAAAAAGAGTTCTCGGTAGAGGCTTAGCAGCTCTGATACCTGAAAAACAAACAGCTGATAATATACAGGTGTTGGAATCAAATATACAGCAAAGTGTAAGGACCATCTCAATAGATAAAATAAAAGCAAATAAATACCAACCAAGGGAAGAG
Organism: Candidatus Omnitrophota bacterium; assembly: GCA_018819285.1. Classification (GTDB taxonomy): domain Bacteria; phylum Omnitrophota; class Gorgyraeia; order Gorgyraeales; family Gorgyraeaceae; genus UBA10183. Next base: position 37,026 of record JAHJQM010000025.1, on the reverse strand, counting down.
TTTAATCAAGAAGCATTAAGCGATCTGGCAGCTTCTATAAAAGAAAAAGGTTTTATCCAACCAATTCTAGTGCGCCTAAAAGATAACGAATATGAACTGATAGCAGGAGAAAGACGGCTCAGGGCTGCAAAAAAGCTTGGCTATAAGGAAATACCAGCTATTATTAAGGAAGCCAGCGATCTCGATTCTTTAGAGCTTTCTATTATAGAAAATATCCAAAGAGAAAACCTTAATCCAATAGACCAGGCAAAGGCATATAAGCGGTTACGAGACGAATTTGATATGACGCAGGAAAAAGTAGCAGATACTATTGGAAAAGACAGGGCAACAGTAGCCAATATTCTTAGATTATTAAATCTTCCTGCCAAGATACAGGAATATGTTTCACGTGGAACAATTTCAATGGGTCATGCCAGAGCAATGCTTAGTTTGGCTAAAGAATCAGAGCAAATTAGGTTGTGTACTAAGATAATGAAAGAAGACCTATCTGTAAGAGACACAGAGAGTTACGCAAAAAAAATGGCCCTTAATAAACCTGAATCTAAAACAAGCGACAAAGACCCAAATCTTTATTCACTAGAGCAAGAGTTAAGAGAAATATTTGGGACAAAGGTAAAAATTTTAAAATCCAAAAAAGGTGGCAAAATAGAAATAGAGTTTTACTCCGACCTAGATATGGAAAGAGTTCTAACTCTTTTAAAATCAAATAGATAGAACTAAGTTGACACTCTAACAATGTTAGAGTGTCAACTTATAAATTAAGAGAGAGAGAGGCATGAACCAGCAATTATTAGTTTTGATTAAACCAGATGGACTTAAAAAATCACTCACAGGAAATATTCTTGCCAGGCTTTCTGAAACAAAGCTTGAAATAGTAGCAGCTAAAATGGTCAGAGTCTCCAGGGAACTTGCAATAGAGCATTATAAGCATATGAAAGACAAGCCATTTTTTGAAGACCTTGTTAAATATATACAAGGAGAATTACATGATAGGCGCAAAGTTATGGCAATGGTCTATTGGGGTGAAGACGCTCTTACAAAAGTAAGGCAGCTTGCAGGAGCAACAAACCCAGAGGAGGCAGATCCCACGACTATCAGAGGCTCTTACGGCAGAATTACTACAAAAGGGTTGTATGAAAATGTTCTTCATACATCATCCAATGAATCAGAAGCAGAAAGAGAGATAAAGCTTTGGTTTCAGCCAGAAGATATAATAGTAGATTTATACCCAACTAAGGCGATTGAAGTTAAGATGGAGAAAAAGCGTGTTTGGGCCTAATAATATCCTTTGTAACATTGCGCTGAGAGACATGAAAAAGGTATTTTATGATTAAAAGCATGACAGGTTTTGGAAAAGGAGAAGCAAAGAGTAAGTCAGATATATTTACCATAGAGATACGCACTGTAAACCACAGATATTTCGACCTTTCTTCTAAAATCCCGAACAGCCTTATGTTTTTAGAAGACAGAATAAAAGAGCTTCTAAATAAAGATATAAAAAGAGGCAAGGTAAATCTTTTTCTTTCGCATCGCGCTTCGGAAAAGGATTCCGGGTCAATAACATTTGATAAACAGGCAATTGATAAATATTATAAAATACTGGCCGAGATTAAAAAACGCCTGGATATAAAGGAAGAGATTAAATTATCTCACATACTTTCTTTTACAGATGTTATTATCCATGAAGAAAAGAGCTTTGATATAGACGCTATGTGGGTTTCTATAAAAGAGGCGGCAGTAAAAGCAGTTTCTGATTGCAATAAGATGAGAGAACGCGAAGGAAAAGTGCTGTATAAAGATTTTTCCGCAAGGATAACAAGAATTTCAAGCTATATCGATACTATATCAAGCATGGCGCCCAGCGTAGTAATACAATATAAAAGCAGGCTGAATGCCAGAATAAAAGATATTGTGAAGAATAAAACAATAGACCAGGCCAGGCTGGAAACAGAATTGGCTTTGTTTGCAAAACAATGCGATATATCAGAGGAACTTACCCGCATAAAAAGCCATCTCGAGGGTTTTAAAAAGATTCTAGAAACAGGCGAAGAAGCAGGCAGAAAACTGGATTTTATATTGCAGGAATTAAATAGAGAAATTAATACACTTGGCGCAAAAGCAAATGATATAAAAATAGCCAGGATAGCAATAAACATAAAAAGCGAATTAGAAAAGATGCGCGAACAAGCGCAAAATGTAGAATGATGAAAAAAAGGGGTATATTATTCATAATATCAGCTCCATCAGGTTCAGGCAAGACAACCCTCTGCGCTCGACTAGTGGAATCAGTTGATAGTTTATACAGGTCTATCTCTATGACCACAAGGGCCCCCAGGCCTGGAGAAAAAGATGGCATGGATTACATCTTTATTGAAAAGCCGGAATTTATAAAACGCCAGAAAAAAAATGAATTTTTAGAATGGGCGAAATTCTTTGGAGAATATTATGGCACTCCTAAAAAGCATATATTACATATGTTAAAAAGGGGCAGCGATGTTTTATTAAGCATAGATGTGCAAGGCGCCATGAAGATAAAACGGCTTAAATTAGACGCTGTTTATATGTTCATACTTCCGCCGTCTATTGCAATGCTCAAGGAAAGGCTTATAAACCGCTCAACAGATTCTAAAGAAGCGATTTGCGAAAGGCTGAATATTGCCAAAAAAGAGATCCTGTGCAGCCAGAAATACGACTACGTGATTATAAACAACAGGCTGGAATCAGCCCTTGATAACCTAAGGGCTATTATTATTGCAGAAAGATGTAAAACAGGAAGGAGTTAGAATGGCTTATATGCCAGTAGAAAAAATATTTAAGGGGTCGGATAGTATTTACAAAATTACAATACTTGCTGCGAGACGCGCAGTGGAGCTTAATAACGGAGCCAAGAAATTAATAGACACGGTAACCTCTAAGTTTTCCACTATTGCCTTGGAAGAAATAGCCGCAGGAAAAATAAAGTACAAAATAAAAGAAGCAAAATAGTAAAAGGTCAAGATTTAGGTTGAGGTTGAGAATTTCTTAACCCTAATCTTGGTCTTAGCTTAATTGTTATGAAGAATAAAAATGTTATAATCGGTGTTACTGCGAGCGTTGCCTGTTATAAGGCCCTAGATGTTATAAGCAGGCTTCGTAAGCAAGGTAACCAAGTAACAGTAGTCCTGACAAAAGAGGCGAAAGAATTTATAAAGCCTATTTTATTTCAGGCAATTTCTGGCAGCAAGGTTATAACGCATGATATGTTCAACGTGCCAGATGAGTGGGGTTCCGGCCATGTTTCGCTTGCTCACAAAGCGGATTGTGTCGCTATTATACCTGCCACAGCGAATATTATCGGGAAAATAGCAAATGGCATATGCGACGATATGCTTACATGTCTGGTGTGCGCGACAAATGCGCCTGTATTATTCGCGCCAGCTATGAACGAAAATATGTACAAGAATAAAATCGTGCAGGAAAATATCAGCAAATTGAAAAAACTCGGATTTTATTTCACTGGCCCAATAAAAGGCAGCCTTGCCTGCGGTACAGAAGGCCTGGGCCATATACAGGATGTAGAAATTATTATCAAAGAAATTAAACGGTTGAAGGGGTCACATAGATGAGCATAGATTTACTAAAAGAAAAATGCGGGCAAGAGAATTATAAAAAACTTGAGAAACTCGCAAACGATAAGCTCATAAAGTTTGCAGCCAAATACGCGAAACTGTTTAACCCTGATTCGATATTTGTACGTACGGATTCCAGGGAGGATGCTGAATATATACGCAAAAAAACATTAGAAAACAAAGAAGAGAAACCTCTTGTTACAAAAGGCCATGTAGCGCATTTCGACGGTTATTTTGACCAGGGCAGGGATAAGGGCTCTACCAGGTATCTTTTAAGGCCTGATGAAGTCCTTGGTTCTGACATAATGTCAGTTGACAGGGAAAAAGGTATCGAGGAGATACATAAATTATTTGAGAATGCCATGGAAGGCAAAGAGATGTACATCTCTTTCTATTGCCTGGGCCCTACTGGCTCAAAATTTTCTATATCGGCTGTTCAGATAACAGATTCAAGCTATGTAGCTCATTCAGAGGATATACTTTATAGGAGCGGCTATGAACAGTTTCTGAACCTCAAAGGCTCTGGCAATTTCTTCCGTTTTGTGCATTCAGCAGGTGAACTGGATAAAGGCGTGAGCAAAAATTTTGAAAAGAGGCACGTATATATAGATCTTCAGGATGAAATAGTGTTTAGTTTCAACACTCAATACGCGGGAAACGCAATTGGCCTTAAAAAACTTGCCATGAGGCTGGCTATTAAACGCGCATCCGAAGAAGGATGGCTTACAGAACATATGTTTATCATGGGTGTCTATGGCCGTCGGAAAAAACGGATTACATATTTTACAGGATCTTTTCCGTCTGCCTGCGGCAAGACTGCGACTGCGATGTTGGAAGGTGAAAAGATTATAGGCGATGATATTGCCTATTTAAAAAATTTAGATGGCCAGATAGTAACTGTCAATGTGGAAAAAGGGATATTCGGCATTATCCAGGATGTGAGCGAAACAAGCGACCCAGCTATATTTGAAGCTCTTACAGCGCCAGGAGAGGTCATCTTTTCAAACGTGCTTGTAGATGAGAATAATAATCCGAGATGGCTTGGCGATGGTAGACCTGAACCAAAAAAAGGCGTGAATTTTGCGGGAGAATGGACGCCTGGCAAAAAGGGCCTAGATGGAAACGAAGTGCTTTACGCGCATAAAAACGCCCGGTATACAATAAGATTGAAAGACTTGAAGAACTGCGACGAGAATCTCGAAAACCCTAAAGGGGTTGAAATAGGCGGGATTATTTATGGAGGCAGGGATTCGGATACGAGCGTGCCTGTTGTACAATCGTTTGACTGGGCTCATGGCATACTTGGCCAGGCAGCCATGATAGAATCAGAGACAACAGCAGCTACGCTTGGCGAAGAGGGAGTCAGAAAATTTAATCTCATGGCGAACCTGGATTTTCTTTCCATACCGATCGGAAGGTATATACAGAACAACTTAGATATAGTGCAAGGCGTTAAAAATCCACCGCTCATATTCCATGTTAATTATTTTCTGCGGGGGAAAGACGGTAAATATCTCAACGGCGTTAAGGACAAACACGTCTGGTTAAAATGGATGGAGCTGCGTGTGCATGGAGAAGCAGGCGGCATAAAAACGCCTATAGGTTACATGCCCATATATGATGACCTAAAGCTTCTCTTTAAGGATGTTCTTGGTAAGGAGTACTCAAGAGAAGATTATAATGAGCAGTTTAAATTACGTATACCTGAATGCATAGCTAAAATAGACAGGATTAAAAAAATCTATCACACAAAAGTATTTGACGCCCCGCATATCTTAATGAAGACCCTTGAAGACCAGAGACAGCGGCTTGAAGATTGTAGAAAAGACAATGGCGACTATCCTGTCCCGGATGTGTTTTGACAAGGAGAAGGGTTTATTAGAATCATAGTTACTGCAGGCCCAACCCAGGAACCTATAGATCCTGTTAGATTTATTTCAAACAGGTCTACTGGTTATATGGGCTATAAAATAGCTGAAGAAGCGCTTAAGAGAAAACATAAAGTTACTCTTATAAGCGGCCCTACAAATCTTATCCCGCCCAAAACGGACAAGGTTGTTTTTATAAGAACAGCAGATGAATTACTAGAAGAACTCAAGAAAAAGATGCGCCGCGCAGATTGTTTGATTATGTGCGCTGCTGTAAGCGATTTTAGGCCAAAGTGCCTTTTTAATAGAAAAATAAAAAGAAGTAAAAATTTAACAATAGAGCTAGTGCCGAATAAAGATATATTGCGAAACTTAAGCAAATTTCATAAACGTAACTTATTCGTAGGATTTAGTTTAGAAACAGAAGATTTGGTAAAAAATGCATATTTAAAATTAAAGCATAAAAATCTTGACCTTATAGTAGCAAATATTTTAACAAAACACCACAACCCCTTTTATAATAATAAGTTAGATGTTGTTATAATTGACAGATTTAAAAATATTATGTCTTTAAAAGCTAAAAACAAGACTTTTATCAGCCATGTTTTGCTTGACAAGATAGAGGAAATGTGGTATTTAAAGAATAAATAAGCTATGGAGGCCAGCTTGAAAAAACAAGGCTTTACCTTAATTGAACTATTAGTTGTAATAGCTATTATAGGCATATTGGCAGGCATGCTTCTGCCGGCAATAGGTCAGGCAAGGGAAAGAGCGAGGCGCACAAGCTGCTTGAATAATTTAAAACAGATAAGCATAGCATTGCATTTATATGCTACAGATAATATGGAAAGATTTCCAAAGACGCTCCAGGAGCTTGTAGACGGGGGTTATCTTGATAGTCTTGAGATTTTTAAATGCCCGTCAGCCCCTACTAGCATACCTGATAATCCGGACAGCGGAGATTATGCTTATAAAACAGGGCTTACAGAGTCAGCTGATTCGGGCGAAGCTATAGCCTGCGATAAAGCTGAGAATCATAAAGGCCAGGGCGGTAATGTATTGTTTGTAGGAGGCCATGTAAAATGGCAGCCTACTTCCAAGGGTAAATGGGCGCCGCCGTTTTAATGAAAAGTATTTTTAACAACGTGTAGCAAGGTTTACTGAAAGCTACACGTTTTTTTGTCTTAACTTTACAATTCGTGCCAGGCACCATTTGTAAAGTTAGAGTTTGAATTCAGCGGTGGCTATATATTGGCGGCGTAGCCAAGGGGGAAGGCAGGAGTCTGCAAAACTCTTATTCACCGGTTCGATTCCGGTCGTCGCCTCCGGGCGAGTGGTGGAATGGCATACACGATGGACTTAAAATCCATTGATCGCAAGGTCGTGAGGGTTCGACTCCCTCCTCGCCCACCATATTAAAAAATTTTCGGGCTTATAGCGCAGTTGGTTAGCGCGCTTCCTTGACATGGAAGAGGTCACAGGTTCGAGTCCTGTTAGGCCCACCACGATATTTTAAAAGGGGTTAAGTTGACACTCTGACAATGTTAGAGTGTCAACTTATATAGAAATATTATGCCGAATAATCTAGACGCTTTACGACATAGCTCGTCTCATGTGATGGCAGATGCTGTAAAAAGGCTTTTTCCTGATGCGCAGCTTGCCATAGGCCCTGCCATTGAAGACGGGTTTTATTATGACTTTGATAGGAAAGAGCCTTTTAAGCCGGAAGATTTACCTGCGATAGAAAAAGAGATGGCGACGATTATAAAACAAGATTTGGAATTTAAACAAAATGCACTCTCCAAGAAAGAGGCATTGAAATTATTTGAAAAATTAAAAGAGCCTTACAAAATAGAGCTCATAAATAAATTAGAAGACGATACAGTTTCTATTTATGCTCATGGAAAATTTGTAGATTTATGCAAAGGCCCTCATGTAAAATCTACCGGCGAAATAAAAGCGTTTAAACTTTTGAGCATCGCAGGGGCGTACTGGCATGGCATTGCAACAAATCCAATGCTTCAAAGGATATATGGTACATGCTTTGAAACCAGCGTTGCGCTGAAAGAACATTTGGAAAAAATAGAAGAAGCAAAAAAAAGAGACCACAGAAAGCTTGGCAAGGAATTGGATTTGTTCAGCATCCATGACGAAGTTGGACCAGGCCTTGTATTCTATCACCCTAAAGGTGCTCTCTTGATGATGCAGATAGAAGATTATGAAAAAAAAGAACATCTGAAGCGCGGATATCAAATTGTCATTGGGCCACATATCCTAAAATCAGACATATGGGTTACGTCAGGCCATTATGAATATTACAAAGACAATATGTACATATTTAAAGTCGAAGGAGAAGAATACGTCATAAAGCCGATGAATTGTCCCGGTCATATGTTAATCTATAAATCAAAGATACGCAGTTATAAAGACTTGCCTATACGTTATTTTGAGCTTGGCAATGTTTACAGGCGCGAAAAAACAGGAGTATTACATGGGCTTTTAAGGGTAAGAGGTTTTACGCAGGATGATGCGCATATATTTTGTTTGCCTGACCAATTAGAGCAGGAAATAGTCGGAGTAATAGATTTTGTAATAGACACGATGAAGGTTTTTGGATTTAAAGATTATAAGATAGATCTTTCCACAAGACCGCCAAAATCTATTGGGACAGACAAGGCATGGGATCAGGCCACAAGCGCCCTTAAAAAAATGCTGGAATTAAAAGGCATGAGCTATGAGATCAATAAAGGCGAAGGTGCATTTTACGGGCCCAAGATAGATATAATGGTAAAAGACGCCCTTGGAAGGCCATGGCAATGCGCGACAGTCCAGTGCGATTTTGCATTGCCGGAAAGATTTGACCTTACGTATATTTCAAGCAGCGGTAAAAAAGAAAGGCCCGTAATGCTTCATAGAGTAATATTAGGCAGCATGGAGCGGTTTATCGGCACGCTCATAGAACATTACACAGGAGCGTTTCCTGTATGGCTGGCCCCCGTGCAAGCTATTGTGATACCGATTACTGACAGGGCGCACAATTACGCAGATGATATATTCAAGATTTTGCAGGAGGAAGACATAAGAACAGAGGTGGATAAGAGAAACGAAAAGCTTCAGTATAAGATACGAGAAGGCGAATTAAACAAGGTCCCCTATATGCTGATAATAGGAGACAGGGAAAAAGAAGCCCGCACAGTCTCGCTTCGCGCTAGAAAAGAAGGCGATCTTGGCGCAGTGAAAATAGAAGATTTTGTGGAGAGGATAAAAACAGAAGTTAAAAACAAGGTATAAAATCAAAGGAGGTGGTTTTTATTTCAAAAGATTTAAGGATTAATCAAAGGATACGAGTGAAAGAAGTAAGGCTCATAGGCCCTGAGGGTGAACAAATTGGTGTTATAAATACCCAGGATGCGTTGCAAAAGGCGGAAGAATCCGGGCTTGACCTGGTTGAAGTTGCTGGCCAGACATCTCCTCCTGTCTGCAGGATAATGGATTACTCTAAATATAAATATGAACAGGAGAAAAAAGAAAAAGAGGCGCGCAAACACCAGAAAACTATCCACTTGAAAGAAATAAAGATAAAACCGAATATAGAAGAGCATGACTATCAGGTAAAACTTCATCATCTCAAACGGTTTCTTGCAAGGGGAGACAAGGCAAAGCTCACTATGATCTTCAGAGGCAGGGAGATGAGCCATTTAGATATAGGCAAAAAGGTCATGAATAGAATGATAGCGGACCTGAACGAAGTAGGAGAGGTTGAAAAAGGCCCGATGATGGAAGGTAGGGCCATAATGATACATTTCATGGCGCGGCCATCGGCAGGTGTAAAAAAATAAAGAGCTTAGTGCCAGGCACTAATGATATGAGGAGTAAATAACATGCAAAAATTAAAAACAAATAAAGGCGCCAGAAAAAGATTAAAAATCACGAAAAATGGCAAGTTGATGAGATACAAAGCAGGCAAGCGTCACATACTTACATCTAAATCTTCAAAAAGAAAAAGGAAAATGAGAAGATGCGTAGAAATATTAGGTATGGAGGCGAAAATAACCAAGAAGCTGTTACCATACGGCTAAAGAGGAGGTTTTAAATGTCACGAGCAAAATACGGACCAGCATCCAGGGCCCGCAGAAAAAGAGTTTCCAAGATGGCGAAAGGCTACCGTGCAGGCAGAAGCAAGCTGCACAGAGTTACGGTTGAAACCGTGAAAAAAGCCCTTATGTACGGCACGAGAGACCGCCGTGCTAAAAAAGGCACATTCAGGAGATTGTGGATTCTAAGGATTTCTAATGCTTGCAAAGAACTTGAGGTGTCGTACTCAAAATTTATGAAAGGCCTAAAGGATGCAAAAATAGCTTTAAACAGGAAGGTTCTGGCTGATATGGCGGTAAACGACGCTTCCTCGTTTAAAAAATTAGTAGAAAGCGTAAAGAAAAAATAACGCTTTAAAACATGAATCCATCTACGGGGCTTCACGCCGTTAGTCGGAGAGGTTACTATGCATATAATAATAGCAGGTTGTGGGAGGGTTGGCTCAGAGCTTGCCAGGCTTTTATCCAACGAAGGCCATGATGTAATTATTATTGATAAAAACAAATCTTCTTTTGATCGCTTAAGAGGGACATTCAATGGCGTAACCTTGGTGGGTAGTGGGTTTGATACAGAGCTTTTAAAACAAGCTGGCATTGAGAAAGCAGATGCTTTTTGCGCGGTTACAAATGGAGACAATACCAATTTAATTTCCGCTCAAGTAGCTAAAAAGATATTTAATATCCCCAAAGTTATTGCTCGAGTGTATGATCCTCAGCGCGCGCATATTTATACTGCTCTAGGTATGGATGTTATTAGCGGGACTATTCTTTTTGCAGCAATGATCCGCGATAAGATTATTGAGAGCCGCTTTTCCAGCTACCTCATTGAAACAAAAGAACTAGGGGGTATCGAGATCGAAGTTCAAGACAGCCTGAGAGGAAAGATGATCAAGGATATAAATATACCGCGGGAATTTATGGTAGTGGCTATAAAAAGGTTAAATGAAGTTATTATCCCGGAGCCAGATACGGTACTAAAAGTAAAAGACGTATTAATGGGTGTAGTGAAAGTAACCAACCTTAAAGGTATAAAAGAAAGGTTTGGGTTAAGCTAATGTATATTATTATTATTGGCGGCGGAAAAGTAGGTTATTTTTTGGCAAAAAGGCTACTAGTGGGCAAACATACGGTTAGCATAGTAGATAAAAATAGAGAACTTTGTGAAGAAATGGCTAAGCAGTTGCAAGCGCTGGTTATTCATGGCGATGGCTGCGATCCGCATATTCTGGAAGAAGCAGGCATAAAGCGGGCAGACGTATTAGCTGCAGTAACTGGCGATGACGAAGATAATTTGATCGTTTGTCAATTGGCCAAAGAAATTTTTAATGTTCAGCGCACTGTGGCGAGGGTAAATAATCCGGACAACGAACATACCTTTTCCAAGTTAAGCATTGATGTACCTGTTGATTCCACTAAAATTATCGCCAAGATTATTGAAGAGGAAGTTTCTTTATCTGATATTGTAAACCTTATGAGTTTTAAGCATGGCAAGCTCTCCATTGTGCGCGTAGATCTGTCTCAGGATTCCCCTGTAATCAATAAACAGATTCAGGATATACAGCTTCCTCCGGATTCTGTATTTGTTTCTATTGTTAGATGCGAAGAGGTAATCATCCCCAAAGGCAATACTGTGCTTAAACCCGGGGATGATATTATAGCCCTTACATTAGTTAGCAATGAGCAGCAGCTGTTGAATGTACTGATAGGTAAACTTTAATGATAGGTATAAAAATTTTTTTGAAGCCTATACTTGGGGCAGGAACTGAAATTTTATATACTCTAATTATAATGGCAGTGGCATTTTTGATCTGTTTAATATTAACTTAAATCGTAAATTCAAAGGTGACAATACATCTTATGATACTACGCCCTCATATAAGCGATATTAAAAACATTGGATATTATTTAGGCAAAATTATTATTGGCCTTGGCCTTACAATGATAGTGCCGATTGCGATTGGCTTGACGTTTCGTGAAATAAACCCCAGCCTGGATTTTTTAATCAGTGCAGAGATAACATTATTGATAGGAGTCATTTTAACAAGATTATGCCGCACAAAAGAAGACCTTAATTGGATGCAGGGGATGATAGTAGTTTCTTTATCCTGGTTAGCTGCCATGGTATTGGGCGCATTGCCTTTATATTTAAGTGGCCACTGGAAGTCATACCTGGATGCCTGTTTTGAAGCCATGTCAATGTTTACTACAACCGGGCTCGTTTTAGTTCAGGGCCTTGATTATTTATCTTATACTCATAATCTATGGAGGCATTTGGGTAATTTTATCGGAGGCCAGGGTATCGCAATTGTTGCCCTGTCTTTTTTTGTAAAAGGGACTTCCGGCGCATTTAAAATGTATGTAGGAGAGGGGCGGGACGAAAGGTTATTGCCAAACGTTATAAATACAGCAAGATTTATATGGCTGATCAGCACCGTCTATTTAATTTTAGGCACGCTTATATTGGGCATAGTAGGCATGTCAATTGGCATGAAGCCATCGAATGCATTTTTTCATAGCGCGTGTATATTTATGGCTGGTTTTGATACTGCAGGGTTTGCCCCGCAGTCGCAAAACATACTTTATTATCATAGCCTGCTTTTTGAAATAGTAACTATCGTAATTATGCTTTTGGGCACGCTGAATTTTAACCTTCACTATCATATGTGGTTTGGCAATCGTAAAGAGATATGGAAAAATATAGAGACGAGAACACTTTTTTTCAGCATTCTATTTTTTTCTTTCATTACTGTTGTTAGCTTGAATCAGCTGGGCGTATACCCTGAGGCAATCGCGCTGTTCAGAAAAGGTTTTTTCCATCTTATATCAGGGCATACTGGCACGGGTTACACAACAATATATGCCAGGCAGTTTATTAATGAATGGGGAAATTTAGCGCTTGTGGGGCTGATTTGTGCAATGGGTTTAGGCGGCTGCGTTTGTTCTACCGCTGGCGGCATAAAGATGTTGCGTATAGGGATTTTTGTTAAAGCGTTGAAGCAGGATATAAAAAAAATAATCCTGCCGGAAAGCGCTGTAATCAGCCAGATGTTTCATCATATCAAAGATGTATTTTTGGAAGACAAACAAGTGAGGTCTGCGCTTTTAATTACCCTGGTATATCTGGGCTTATATATGTTAGGCGCTATTATAGGAACCTGGTTTGGGTATCCATTTCTGAATTCTTTATTTGAATCTACATCAGCTGCAGCTAATGTGGGTTTATCTTGCGGCATAACTAATGCTGGCATGCCAGTCGCTTTAAAATTAACGTATATCTTTCAGATGTGGACAGGGAGATTAGAGTTTATGTCGGTTTTTGTTTTAATAGGATTTTTTATAGCAGAGATAAGGGGTAGATGATAAATCACAGATTTAAAAAACAGATTACACGGACTATTTTACTGGTTTCTGGTTACTGGTTTCTGGTTATTAACTGTTTTGCCGCTCCAATATCATCCGAGGAATTAATACAAAACGCAAGAGAATATGACGGCAAAACAGTTGTGTATAAAGGCGAGGTGATTGGAGATATAATGGTGCGCGGCGGATTTATTTGGGTCAATGTAAATGACGGCGTAAATGCAATAGGTATCTGGTCAAAAAAAGATTTGGCAAAGGATATTATTTATACAGGCGGCTATAAATCTCGCGGAGATATAGTAGAGATAAAGGGAATTTTTCATCGTGCATGTCTCGAACATGGCGGAGATTTAGATATTCATATCGAGGAGCTGAGCAAGATTGATAGCGGAATGGTTATTAGAGAGAAGGTCGATATTGTAAAAAGAAATGGCGCATTCGTATTATTAGGAATATTAAGTCTAGCAATGATATTAAGTCAGTTAAAACTAAAAAAAATCAGGAGGCAAGATGAAATTCATAGATAAGCTAAAGGATATTGAAAGGATAGCAATAAAAGAGATATCTGATTCTTCAAATATTGAAGAATTGGAAAATGCCAAGGTCAGATATCTGGGCAGGAAAGGAGCTGTTACAGATGCTATCAAGGGCATAAAAAACGTTCCTAAAAAAGACAAGCCAGAAGCAGGTATGTTTATTAATAAACTGAAACAGAAGATAACGGTTTTATTGGAAGAAAGAGAAAAAGATTTTAGGTCAAAAGAGACAACGATTTTTGAAAATAATGACATAACCCTTCCTGGCATAAAAAGAGAACTGGGGCATAGCCATCCTCTAATTAAAACAACACAGGAAATAATAGAGATTTTCGGAAAGATGGGTTTTAAGGCAGTGGAAAGCCCTGAGATAGAAACAGAATATTATAATTTTGAGGCTTTGAATATACCGAAAAACCATCCTTCCAGAGAGACCTTTCATACATTTTATATTGAAAACGGTAATCTCTTAAGAAGCCAGACATCCACAAGCCAGATACGCGTTATGGAAAAAGAAAAGCCGCCGATACAAGTTATCCATGCAGGCAAGGTTTACAGGCCAGACGCAGTTGACGCCAGCCATTCATTTATGTTTTACCAGATAGAAGGGTTTATGGTTGATAAAGGCATTCAATTCTCAGACCTTAAAGGCGTATTGGAAAGGTTCGCAAAGGAATATTTCGGGGATAGCGTTAAGATGAGATTCAGACCGCATTTCTTTCCGTTTACAGAGCCTTCTGCAGAGGTTGACATATCCTGTTTTATTTGTGGAGGAAAAGGCTGCAGGGTTTGTTCTCACAAAGGTTGGCTTGAAGTCTTAGGTTCAGGCATGATAAATCCAAGGGTATTTGAATTTGTAAAAATAGATCCTGCTATTTATACAGGTTTTGCGTTCGGCATGGGCGTGGATAGGATCTGTATGTTGAAATACGGCATTGATGATATTCGTTTGTTATATGAAAATGATGTGAGATTTTTAAGGCAGTTTTGAAATCGCGTGGTTTTGCGATTAACAAAAAGGGGGTATGATATGCAACAAAAAACTTTTAATTTTTTCTATGCATTTTTGTTAGCGATTCTTGGGTTTGGCGCAACGCTTATGGCAGAAGACATAACGCTTACCACTTATTATCCAGCCCCTTACGGAGCGTATGACGAACTTACAACAACAGGAGACACATATTTAGCCACAACTTCAGGTAACGTTGGTATTGGGACGGCAACCCCTGGCACTTATAAGCTTAAAGTAGCTGGCACAATAGATGCTACAGCTTATTCAGCGGGTACGACCCTAGGAGCTGCTGGGACTACAACTATTACCTATGTGAAAACTGTTAATTTCGTGACCGAGGCTGTAACCACTGGCACCATTACTGTTAAAGATGGAATTGTTACCGTTATAAATTAGAGAAATAGATTAATTATTTAAAAAATCTGGGGGTGTTATGCGAATTAGTTTTGATTGGTTAAAAGATTTTATGGAAAGAAAAATAGATGCGACTAAAGCCCAGAGTTTTCTTACAATGGCAGGGCTTGAAATTACATCTATGGCTGATATAGAAGGCGACCATGTCATGGAAATAGAAATAACGCCTAACAGGCCAGATTGCCTTTCTATTTTAGGCATTGCAAGGGAACTGAGCGCAGTTTCTGGAATTTCCATAAAACTCCCAGAGTCTATTAGAAAAAATTTCATGAAAAAAGGCAATGCCAGGGGTAGCGTAAGGATAGAAATTTTAGATAAACATGCCTGTTCCCGCTATGTGGGTTGTATCATGAAAAATGTTAAAATAGGACCTTCTCCTAAATGGCTGACCCAGAGGCTGAATGCTATGGGAGCGCGGTCTGTAAATAACATAGTGGATATAACAAATTATGCGCTTTTTGAATTGGGCCAGCCTTTGCATGCTTTTGATTTAGATAAGCTTGAAGAGAAGCGGATTATTGTAAGGCGTGCCAAAAAAGGAGAAAGCATAGTTACTATTGATGGGATTACGAGGGTATTGGACCCTAATATACTTGTTATAGCAGATGCGTTAAGGCCTGTTGCTATCGCAGGTATTATGGGTGGCAAAGATACAGAGATAACTGCTAGCACTAAAAATGTTTTAATAGAAAGTGCCTGTTTTAATCCAGTAGTAACAAGAAAAGCCTGCAGGCAGTTGGGACTAGCATCAGAGTCGAGTTATAGATTTGAAAGAGGCGTTGACCAAGCTATGATATTTGCTAGTAGCATCAGGGCGCAGGAATTAATTAAAGAAACAGCAGGTGGAAAAGTCGCAGGCAAAATGAGCGATATAGGAATAGGGATAGAAAAGGAAAAAGAGATCTCTCTTTCTCTTAGTGAAGTAGCCAGGATATTGGGCATAGATATAAGCCCGGAAAAAATAAAAGATATATTTAAAAAATTAAATCTCAACCCTGTTAAAAAGAAAGATAAAATATTTGTAACAGTACCTTCTTACAGGCAGGACCTGGGTAAAGACATAGACCTAATAGAGGAGATCGCGAGGCTTTATGGTTATGACAAGGTTCCTTCTAGGCTTCCTTTCTTTACGCCTCAAAAGACGTACCAGCTTGAGAAAAAAACGCTTTCTCTTGAAAATGAGATAAGGCATATTTTATGCGGTATGGGCCTGAACGAAATCATGACATATTCATTGACCAGCAGGAATTCAATAGAGCATCTTGGTTTTTCTATGGAGAACTTAGTGAGCCTGAAGAATCCAATGAGTTCCCAGCAGGAGATTATGAGGCCAAGCCTTTTATCAGAGATGCTTGGGGTTTTAAACTGGAATCTGAACAGGAAAAATACGCTGCTGCAACTTTTCGAGCTAAATAAGGTTTATGTTATGAATAAGGCAGCTGGCCAGGCCGACGAAGTAATGCATCTTTCCATAGGCATCTGCGGAAATAAACCAGGTAATTGGAAAGAAAAATCAAGAGACCTGGATTTCTTTGATTTAAAAGGCATAATTGAGATTCTTATTGAGCATCTCGGGGCGCATGACTGTAGAATAGAAAAAATAGACAGCCCTTCTTTAAGAGAAAATATGGCTTTAGCTATCAATGTACACGGTAAAACCTGCGGCATATTCGGTGAAGTTAAAGAGGAAGTGGCTAGAAGGTTTGATATAAAAAGAAAGGTTTATATCGCAGAGATATCTCTGGATGATTTGCTCATTTGCGTCAACTTGAAAAAAATATTTACAACCCTGCCTAAATACCCATCTGTTAAAAGAGACATAGCGATTTTATTAGACGATACTATAAATGCCTCAAATATATATGATGTGATAAAAGAAGAAGCAAGAGGGCTGGTAAGGAGCGTGGATGTTTTTGACCTTTATAAAGGTCAGCAGATACAAGAAGGCAAGAAAAGCCTGGCTTACACGATAGAATACCGCTCAGACGAGAGAACCCTCAATGATAAAGAAGTGAACGACTTGCACAAGAAAGTGCAAGATGCACTTATGAAAAGGCTAGGCGCCCAAATTAGATAGCGCATAGGGAAACTAACTGCTATATGCTCGACGCTATTCGCTAACGGCATTGATTTTTCTAGAATGTTGTGTTATACTTAAATTGTCCCTGCGATGTGCGTGGTGAAATGGAAGTTTTTGAGCCAACACCAAATACTGGGGAGCCTAACTTCAGATGCGGCTGTAAGCCTTGAGATAGTTACAAGGAAACAATAAACACCTGAGAGGGCGCCCACGTGCTTAATAGGTTCAATTAAGCATCCTTTCATACGGCATATGTGGGGATTTTTATTTTTACATCATAAGTTGACACTCTGACATTGTTAGTTTGTCAACTTATTTGATTTTAATATGCCTGATTTATTCGAATCCCAGAAAAAAACTACGGAAAAAAAATATCCTCTAGCTGTCAGGATGCGGCCCAGATTACTCAAAGAATTTGTGGGCCAAGAGCATATTTTAGGTGAAGGCAAGCTCTTAAAAAGAGCAATAAACGCTGACAGAATTACATCTCTCATTCTTTATGGCCCCCCAGGTACGGGAAAGACAACGCTTGCGCATGTAATAGCCAATGTCACCAAAGCCTATTTTCACGAGATAAACGCAGTTGTATCCAATGTGCAGGAATTAAAAGACGCGATAAAACAAGCTAAAGAGCGCGAAAAGACATCTGGCAAAAAAACAATCCTTTTTATAGATGAGATACATAGATTTAATAAATCCCAGCAGGATGTCTTGATGCCTGATGTGGAGAAAGGCAATCCTATCCTGATAGGCGCTACCACGCACAACCCGTTTTTTTCTTTGATTTCCCCTCTTATTTCCCGTTCCATAGTTTTTGAATTAAAAAAATTATCCAAGGAAGATATAATCGAGATCCTGAAGGCCAGCCTTAAGGATAAAGAGCGTGGTCTTGGCAACGCGAATATTAAAATAGATGAAAAGGCGTTAGATTTTTTAGCAGAAGCCTGTGATGGGGATGCGAGGATTGCACTTAACGGCCTTGAAGTAGGGACATTGACTACAAAACCCGGCAAAGACAAGGTTATTGATTTCAATCTTAAAGTCGCCGAAGACTCTATTCAGAAAAAGGCAGTTGTTTACGATAAGGACGAAGATGGACATTATGATACAATCTCTGCTTTTATTAAGAGCATGCGAGGTTCAGACCCTGACGCTAGCTTATACTGGCTTGCAAAAATGCTTTACGCAGGAGAAGATACCAGGTTTATTGCCCGGCGTATTGTTATTTGCGCGGCAGAAGATGTTGGCAACGCTGATCCACAGGCGCTTGTAGTTGCAAATGCAGCGATGCAAATAGCTGAATTTGTCGGCATGCCAGAGGCAAGGATTCCCCTTGCCCAAGCAGTCTGTTATATTGCCTGCGCCCCTAAAAGCAATGCAGCGTATCTCGGAATAGATAAGGCTATGAAGGATGTGGAAGAGGGCAGGACCATGGAAGTTCCGAAACATTTAAAAGACGCCAATTATCGCGGAGCAGAAAAATTAGGGCATGGCGTTGGATATAAATATAGCCATGAATATAAAGACCATTATGTGGCGCAGGAATATACTCCTGAGAAGAAAACATATTACGAACCAACCGATATTGGTTACGAGAAAAAAATAAAAGAATATCTGGACAAACTACGCGAAATAAGTTGACACTCTGACATTGTCAGAGTGTCAACTTATGGGGATAGGGATATGAATAAGAGAGCAGTTGCATTATTATCAGGCGGGCTGGACAGTACGCTGGCTATAAAGTTAATGCTTGAGCAAGGCATAGAAGTGCATGCGCTGAATTTTTTAACAGTATTTTGTACTTGCACTTCCAAAGGCTGTACCCATCAGGCTACAAAAGTAGCAGAAGAATTCAAAGTGCCTATCAAAGTCATGAATATCACAAAAGAATATATGGAAATAGTTAAAAACCCTAAATATCCAAGAGGCAGGAATATGAACCCTTGTATTGACTGCAGGATTTTTACTTTTAAGAAGGCAAAAGATTTTATGGAAGAAATAAAAGCTTCTTTTGTAATAACCGGAGAGGTGATAGGCCAAAGGCCGATGTCTCAAAGAAAACAGGCTATCATGACTATAGAAAAAGAATCTGGCCTTCAAGGGCTTATCGTAAGACCGCTATCTGCCAAATTTTTTGAGCTTACAATACCAGAAAAAGAAGGAATTGTAGATAGAAATAGGCTTTTGGATATTCATGGGAGAAGACGAAATCAACAGATGGCTTTGGCAAAAAAGTTTAGCATCAATGATTATCCATGCCCTGCGGGAGGGTGTCTTTTAACAGATAAGGGTTTTTCAGCCAGGCTCAAAGACCTTTTGAAATATAAGCCCGACTATAATATTAGCGACCTTCATCTTTTAAAGATAGGAAGGCATTTCAGGATTTCGGATAGTTTAAAATTTATTGTTGGTAGAGATAGCAAGGAAAACGAAAAGATAATGAATTTATCAGAAAAAGACGATTTTATATTCGATATTCTGGATATCCCAAGCGCTATTGGTCTTGCCAGGAGTAGCGAAGCGAACCCCTCAATGTTACTCGGGGTAGGCTCCGTGAGCTTCGCGCAAAAAGATATTGAATTAATGGCGTCAATATTGGCAAGATACTCAGATTCAGATGGCAAAAGTGTAATTGTTTCATATTGCGTATTGCCTGAACAAAATTGGGAAAATATACCTGCCATTTCTGCTAATAAAGACTTTTTAGACACTATTAGAATTTAACTTAAGCTTACAATATTTTCCTTGCCATTATAGGCCATTCCATATATAATTATACACATTCTATGAAAAATATAACTACTATTATTCTTGCCGCTGGAGAAGGCACAAGGATGAAGTCTTCTTTGCCGAAAGTCCTCCACAATATATGCGGCAAGCCAATGCTAGAGTATCTTATTGATAATGTCAAGTCTATCGGTATAGATAAAGTCATTGTCATTGTAGGCCATAAGGCGGGTCTTGTGAAGAAAGAGATTTGCGGCATAAAATGCATAAAACAAAGCAAGCTTTTAGGGACAGGCGATGCTGTTTCAAAAACAAGAAGCATTCTTTTAAAAGACAATAATATAGATAATGTTCTTGTATTATATGGCGATACTCCTTTATTGAGCCAGGACATCATAAAAAAACTCATTGAAAAGCATGTCTCCTCTAGCGCAGGAGCCACCCTTCTTACAGCGCAGCTTAAAAATCCCACTGGCTATGGAAGGATTATTCGCTCTTCTGGCAAGAAAATTGTAAAAATAGTTGAAGAATTAGACGCGTCTATTTATGAAAAAGTCATAGAAGAGATAAATGTAGGAGTTTATTGTTTTAATAAAAGAGCACTTTTTTATGGCCTTGAAAAGATAAAACCAGATAATAAGAAAGAGGAATATTACCTTACAGATACAATAGAGGTGCTGACAAAATCCAATATCCTGGTTGAATCAGTAACTACAAATGACGCCGAAGAGTTTCTGGGCGTTAATACAAGGGCTGAACTAGGCAAGGCAGAATTAGTGATGAGGAAAAGGATATTGGATAAAATTATGGACGGAGGAGTGACAGTTATTGACCCTAATAACACTTATATAGAACATGACGCAAAGATTAAAAAAGACACGATTATATATCCCTATACTTTCATAGAAAACAATGTTAAAATAGGTTCTAATTGTAGTATTGGGCCTTTTGCAAGACTGAGGCCGGGAACTATTATAGGAGATAGCGTCGGAATAGGAAATTTTGTCGAAATAGTTCGCTCTTCTATTGGTCAAGAGACAAAGATAAGGCATCAGTGTTATATAGGCGATACTGTAATCGGCAAGAATGTCAATATAGGAGCAGGAACAATTGTTGCTAACTATGACGGCAAGGAAAAGCACAAGACTGTCATAGAAGACAATGCATTTATAGGCACAGGTACTATTCTTATAGCGCCTGTAAGAGTGGGTAAAGGCGCGGTTACAGGCGCAGGAAGCGTTGTCACTAAGAATAAAAACGTTCCGGCAGGTACAACAGTAGTAGGAATACCTGCGAGGCTATTAAATAAAAAGAACAATAAATCATGAATTCCTTAACCAATTTTGCTAACTTTGCAAATGGTGCATGGCACGAATTGTAAAGTTAGCAAAATTCAGAGGAGAACTATCCATATGGAAATAATTACAGGAAATGCGAATCCTAAATTAGCACAAGAGATATGTAAATATCTAAATATGCCTTTGGGAGATGCGCTTGTTACTACATTCAGCGAAGGCGAGATACGTGTAAAAATAAATAAGAATGTGCGCGGCAAAGATGTTTTTATAGTCCAACCAACATGCTCTCCTGTGAATAATAACCTTATGGAGCTCCTGATTCTTATAGACGCGCTTAAAAGGGCTTCTGCAAAAAGAATCACAGCGGTACTGCCTTATTTTGGTTATGCCAGGCAGGACAGAAAAGACCAGCCACGAGTTCCTATAACAGCAAAGCTTGTGGCAAATCTTATTACTACAGCAGGCGTGAACAGGATCTTGACAGTGGATCTTCACGCAGGCCAGATTCAGGGATTTTTTGATATACCCATGGATCATCTTTACGCAGTAAATATTTTTGTAAGGCATATAAAAAATATAAAGTTGAAAGATATAGTAATAGTCTCTCCTGATGTGGGCGGCATAAAAATGGCAAGGGCTTATGCAAAAAAATTCGATGCCCCGCTTGCTATAATTGATAAACGCAGGATCAGCGGAGAAGATACAGAGGCAATGAATATACTTGGTGACATAAAGGGCAAAAATCTGATTATAGTGGATGATCTTGTTGCAACAGCGTCATCTCTTGTAGAGGCGGCTAGCGCATTAAAAAAACAGGGTGGGAAGGAAGTATACGCTGCTATCACGCACCCTATTCTTTCAGGGCCTGCGATAAAACGCATAAACGACTCTAGTATAAAGAAATTATTTGTAACAAATACCATACCTGTGGAAAATGGAAAGAAGCATAAAAAGATAGAAGTTCTGTCAATAGCGCCTCTTTTAGCAGAGGCAATAAAGAGGATTCATAATGAAGAATCTGTAAGTTGTCTTTTTAACTAGAAAGGGCGATTAAAATGGATTTTGTAGAATTGAAAGCAAATCTAAGGGAAGAAAAAGGGAAAGAATTGAATAAAAAACTCAGGAATGCTGGGATGGTGCCGGGCGTGGTTTATAGAAAAGGCGAGGAAACACTGTCTTTAAAGATAGACTCCAAGAGCCTTTCAAAGGCCTTGCACACAGAGGCTGGGGAGAATGTCATTATAAAACTTTTTATCGAGGGAGACAAAAAGAAAAAAGAGAGGATAGTTGTAATAAAAGAGATACAAAAAGACCCCGTAAAGGACGTTCTTATGCATTTGGACCTTAATGAGATATCTCTTACAGAGACATTAAAAGTAAAGGTCCCTATTATATCAAAAGGCGAGGCAGCTGGAGTAAAGCAGGAAGGAGGGGTGTTGCAACATGTCATGTGGGAAGTGGAGGTAGAGTGTTTACCTACTAATATCCCAGATAAGATAGAAGTAGATATTACAAACCTCAATATAGGTGGGACATTGAGCATAAAAGATATATTACTTCCAGAAGGGGTAAAGATCCTAGGCGATTCTGAGAGCATAGTATTCAGCGTTGAACATGTAAAGACGATTGAAGAGGCTGTTGCAGCGCCTGTAGAAGGCGAATCCCTAGAGCCTGAACTTATAAGAGAGAAGAAAGAAAAAGAAGAGGCTGAGGAAGAAGAAAAACAAGAGGCGCCAAAGCAAGAGAAAAAGGAAGAGAAGAAGTGAAGTTGATAGTTGGCCTGGGGAATCCAGGCGCAGAATATGCTCTTACGCGCCACAATATAGGATTTTTAGTTTTAGAAAAGTTTGCCAGGATTAATAATATAAAATTTAAAACAAGCAAACGTTTTAATGCATTAATAGGAGAGGGTCAGATAGGTAAAGAAAAGGCTTTTCTTGCGATGCCGCAGGCATTCATGAATCTTTCAGGCCATTCAGTGAGACCTATCTTGAACTGGCTTGATATAAACTATCATGATATGTTTGTAATAATAGATGATATAGCATTGCCTTTTGGCGCAATAAGAATAAAACCTAAAGGTTCAAGCGGTGGCCATAACGGATTAAATTCCATAATAGACTCGATCAGCATGCAAGAATTCCCAAGAATGAGAATAGGGATTCTAGGAAAAAAAAACATAAAGAGTCTTTCAAGTTATGTGCTCGGTAAATTTACAAAAGCCGAACAGAAAAATCTTCCAGAAGTACTGGATAACGCTGCGCAAGCTTGTGAATACTGGATAGGCCAAGGTGTTAACGCCGCAATGAATAAATTTAACAAATACGGAGGATTGGGATGAAACAATACGAAAGCGTGTTTATTTTAAAGCCGGATCTGGATAAAACAGGAGTAGATAAAATCCTGGGCCAGATACAGGAGCTTGTCACAAAACATAAAGGAGCCATAGCTGATACAAAAGAGATTGGGAAAAATAGATTAGCTTACCCCTTGAAGAAAAATAAAGAAGGTATTTACTATCGGATAAGTTTCAGCGTTATACCGGAAGCTATATCCGCTATAAAGAAAAACCTTGTGTTGAACGAATCTATATTGCGCATGTTTATAACAAAGTTATAGAGAAAGCGAGGGGGGGAATGGCCAGCCTTAATAAAGTATTAATGATTGGAAATCTTACAAGAGACCCAGAACTTCGTTATGTTCCGAGCGGTACGCCTGTTGCCACATTTGGCCTGGCTGTAAATAGGACATTTATGACACAAAACAAAGAAAAGAAAGATGAGGTGTGTTTTGTGAGGGTGGTTGTATTTGGCAAACAGGCAGAAAGCTGCAGTCAGTATCTAACAAAGGGTAGGCCTGTTTTTATAGAAGGTAGGCTGCAATACCGCGCCTGGGAACAGGACGGCCAGAAACGAAGTACTCTGGATATAGTAGCTGACAGGGTGCAGTTTTTAGGTTCTCCAACCAAACATGGAACGGGAGGGTCTGAAGAGATGCCCGAGCCTCAGAAGGAGACATTTGTAGAAGAGGCGCCAGCGGAGCATATTAAACCAGAAGAAGACGCGCCATTTTAAAATAGTTAAAGGTGAAAGGTTTAAGGTGACACATTTACTTTTCACTTTACACCTTTCACCAACATAGCGATAAGGAGACGATAAAATGCCAAGACGATCAGATGAAAAGACAAGGAAGCCAAAAACTAAAACTAAAAAGTTTGATTCAAAAGAAAAATTTTTCAGGAAAAAATCATGCAGATTCTGCCTAGATAAAACAGAGGCCATAGATTATAAGGACTCTATGAAACTGAAGAGGTTTATTACAGAAAAAGGCAAGATAATGCCTAACAGGTTTACTGGTAATTGCGCAAAGCACCAGCGCAAAATAGCAACCGCAATAAAAAGGGCAAGGCATATCGCGATACTACCATACGTAGGAGAATAAAACTATGAAAGTCATATTAATAGAGGACGTGAAAAGTATAGGTTCGATGGGTGATATAATAGATGTAAAAGACGGATACGCCAGAAATTTTTTATTTCCTAAAAAGCTGGCTAGGAAAGCTATTGATTCCAATTTGAAAATTATAGAAGATATAAAAAAGAAGAAACTGATTGCACAGACTAAGGAGAAAAGAGAGGCAGATGCTGTTAAAGAAAAAATCTGCGCGCTTTCTTGCACCATACCAATGGAAGCAGGAGAAGATGACAAGCTTTTCGGAAGCGTTACGAACCAGGATATTAGCCAGGCATTTGAGGTGGAAGGACTTATAATAGAAAAGCGAAAAATAATTCTGGAAGAACCGATAAAAAAATTAGGAGTTTATAATATAGCTATAAAACTCCACCCAGAGGTGATTGCTGAGGTGAAGGTGTGGGTGGTAAAAAAGTAGTTTAAAGTTTAAAGGTTAGAAGAACACAGTGGACAAGATTGATATAAACTTTGAAAAGATGCCTCCGCAGAATCTTGAAGCAGAGATGGCTGTTCTGGGCTCTATGCTGATAGAAGAAACAGCTATCGGTTATGCCATAGAAATGCTTGCGAGCGCCAGTTTTTATAATGACTCAAATCGCAGAATTTTTGAGAGCATGCTTAAACTATACAGTGACAATAAAGCCATTGATATAGTCACGCTGATAGAAGAATTAAAGAAGACAGGCGATTTGGACAAGGTAGGAGGATCCACCTATATTGCAAATCTTACCACAGTTGTGCCCACAGCAGCCAATGTAAGGCATTACGCCAGTATTGTAAAAGAAAAAAGCATACTGAGAAACCTCATCTCGGCCGCTACCAACATCATCTCGGAAAGTTATGACGTGCATGGCGAAGTGGAAAAGATTTTAGATAAGGCCGAACGCATAATATTCGATATATCTTCCAGAAAGATAGAGTCAAATTTTGCGCCGCTCAAAGAGATAATAAAAGGCAGTATAGAGACCATAGACCAGCTTTATCAGAAAAAGGCCCATGTTACAGGTATCCCTACTGGATTCAGCGATTTTGACAGCATGACCGCAGGGCTGCATCCATCAGATCTGGTGGTTTTTGCAGGCCGCCCGTCGATGGGCAAAAGCGCTCTAGTGAGTTCCATAGCGGAACACGTAGGCGTTGCGGAAAAAATACCTCTTATCATATTCAGCCTGGAAATGTCAAAGGAACAGCTTGTGCAGAGGATGCTATGTTCTCATGCAAGGGTAAATGCCCATAATGTCAGAACAGGTTTTTTATCCCAGTCAGATTGGCCAAAACTTACAAATGCTGCGGGAAAACTTTCAGACGCGCCTATTTTTATAGATGATACAGCAGGACTTTCTGTTCTGGAGCTCAGGGCAAAAGCGAGAAGGCTGAAATCTCAGCATAATATACAGCTTATAATTGTTGACTATCTGCAATTGATGCAGGGCATGCCAGGCTCTGAAAACAGGCAGCAGGAGATATCAGAGATATCGCGTTCATTAAAGGCCCTTGCAAGAGAATTAAGCGTTCCTGTTATAGCGGTCAGCCAGCTTTCAAGGGCAGTGGAAAATCGTCAAGATCGCAGGCCTCAGCTTTCTGATTTAAGAGAATCAGGCGCCATAGAGCAGGACGCTGATGTAGTAGGGCTTCTTCTGAGGGAGGAATATTACAATCCCACAGAGGAAAACAAAGGCATTGCAGAGGTGATAATAGCAAAGCAGCGTAATGGCCCAGTAGGATCTATAAAACTTGCTTTTCTCAGGGATTATGCAAAGTTTGATAACCTCGCCTTAAAGGAAGAAGGCCTGATAACTGAAGAGGCATTTTGATCGGTCAACTTCGCAAGTTGTCCAGGTGTGAGTTTCGTTTGACATAGTTTTATATATATGATATATTAATTTAATTAATGTATGAAAAATAATATCTTTAAATTTATATGGTTTATATTTATAATCCTGGCATTTATTTCCATAAAGCCCGCTTTTGGCGAGGAGATTTCCCCTGGCCAGAAGTTAATAAAATATGTTGACGTAAAGAACAACAAAACAGTTTCCGGCGCCACAATCCTGTCAAAATTGAAAACAAAAAAAGGCGACGCATTTTCCCAAAAAGGAGTGGATGAGGATATAAAAAGGCTATATCTTTTGGGTTTTTTCAGCGATGTAAGCGTATCAGTGGAAGATGTTCAAGAAGGCGTAGGCGTTATTTTTACCGTTACAGAAAAAGCGCCTCTTACTAAAATAATTTTTATCGGAAACAAGGTTTTTGACTCCAGAAAGCTGGAAGGTGTTGTGGAGTCAAAGCTGAACGAATTTGCAGATGAAAGAAAACTCAAAAAGGATGCGGATAACATAAAAGATTTGTACGAGAAAAAAGGCTATCCCTGGGTAAATGTAACCTATAAAATCGAAATGGATGAAACTAGCAGCTCTTCCAAAACTATATTTACAATAGACGAAGGCGCAAGGGCGGTTGTAAAAAAGATAGACCTGATAGGCAACACCGCATTTAGCGACAAGCGCATAGCAAAGATCATGAAGTCCAGGACAGCAGGATTTTTCCGCTCCGGGGTTTACAAAAAAGAGGTTCTGGAAGATGATATGGAGCGCATCAAGAATTTTTATAAACAGTCCGGGTTTCTGGATGTAAAGCCGGCATATGAACTTCTTTTCCAGGAAAAGGCCAGGAAGAAATGGATTGAGGTTGCTGTGCGCATAGAAGAAGGCAGAAAATATGTAACAGGTGCTATAAAAGTTAGCGGCAACGCTGTATTTTCTGGAGAAGAACTAAAGGCGCTTTTGAAAATGAAACCAGGCGACACATTTACAGAAGAAGCTCTTCATGTCGATGTAGGTAGTTTACAGGAACATTATTTTGATAAAGGATATATAATGGCCAGGGTAAGGCCTGATACGCTTTTGAACATGGAAACAGACAGGATTGACATCATGTATGTTTTTACAGAAGGAGAGGTAGCGTACGTAAACAAGATCAATATACGAGGCAATACAAAGACAAAAGATATTGTAATACGCAGGGAATTAAGGATAAAACCGGGAGAACGTTATGACGGAGCAAAGTTAAAAAGGAGCAAAGAGCGCCTTTATAACCTGGGTTATTTCGAAGATATAACATTTAATACAGAGGAAACAACTGTGCCGGATAAGAGGGATATGGTGGTGGATGTAAAAGAGACAAAGACAGGCGAATTCAGTTTCGGCGGAGGGTTTAGTTCAATAGATAAGCTCATAGGTTTTGTGGAAATAGAGCAGAGAAATTTTGATCTGTTGAATTTTCCTACATTTACAGGAGACGGCCAGGATCTCAGGCTGAGAGGAGAATTCGGCTCTACTCGTAAAAATTATTTACTGAGTTGGACAGAGCCTTGGATATTCGATCAACCTCTTTCTTTTGGATTCGACCTTTATGCCTCAGAATATAATAAAAGCGGCTCTTCAGGATATGCTTATGACGAAAAAAGGCAAGGCGGAAATATAAGATTTGGGAAAGAATTCAATGAAACTTTCAGAGGAGATCTTACTTACAAGCTGGAAGAAGTAGACATATCCAACCTGGATAGCAATGTTTCTCAGGCATTGAAGGATGAAGAAGGAAAGAATACCATATCCAGCACTATGTTCCAGCTTACAAAGAACACCACAGACAATAAATTTAATCCTATAAAAGGGTCTATTCTGGTAGGGTCTATTGAAATAGCGGGTGGCATGCTTGGAGGGGATAGGGATTTTGCCAAATTTTTCAATTCAATAAGCCATTATTCTACAATAGGGCCTTTTGTGCTGGAATTAAAATTGAGGGACGGTATAGTTAGTACTTACGGAAGAAGCGGAGCTGTGCCTATTTATGAAAGGTTTTTTGCAGGAGGCACATATACAATCAGGGGTTATAAGGAGCGTGACGTAGGCCCGAAAGACCAGTCAGGAGATCCTATTGGTGGCGGTACATTAGCTATTGCAAATGCAGAATTAACTTTTCCAATAGTAGAGAATTTGAAAGGCGCGTTTTTTATAGATGCCGGGAACGTATGGCATGTTCCTGATAGCAGGCCAAAAGGGGGGATATCTGCAGGCGGAATTAGAGCAGGCGTAGGCGCAGGAATCAGAATAAAAACTCCTATAGGCCCAGTTAAACTAGATTATGGTTTTCCTGTAAATCCATCCGATGACCAGTCGCATACCGGAAGGATTAACTTTAGTATGAGCAGGGGGTTCTAATATGAGGTTGCATAAGGCTGCAAGAGGTTGTATAAAGTTGTATAAAGTTGCATTAGCGCTAGCTTTCATATTTTTATTTCTTTCCACAGGAAATGTTTTTGCAGAATCGCAGGGTAAAATCGGCTATATCGACTTATCCAGGTCATTTGATGAATACCGGAAGACAAAAGACTTTGACAAAGAACTGGAAGCAAAGGGCGATATGAAACAAAAAGAGCGAGAGAAGGTTGTCCAGGAGATAAGAAAAATGAGAGAAGAGCTGGAACTTATGAATAAAAGTAGCCGCGAGAAAAAAGAAACAGATATAGAAGCAAAGATAAAGTCTCTACAAGATTTTGACCAGGAAGCAAAACTAGACCTTACAAAAGATAGGGATAATATGGTGAAGGATATTCTGAAAGAGATGAGTGATGTCATAAAAGAATACGGCGAGAAGAATGAATATTCAATTATTGTAAATGACAGAGTGCTTTTATACGGCGATCATGGGATGGATCTCACGAACGAAATTATAAAGATATTGAATGATAAATATAAGGACGTGTCAGGCAAATAAGTGAGGACATGACTTACGGAGTCCGAAGGGCGACGTTAAGTCATAAGTCCGAACTTATCCTTGCCATTTTGCGGGGGATTTGAACGTACTGGAAGCCAGTTATTTTAATGTACTACGCAAAATGGCAAGGATTAATTCGCACAAACATAGAAAAAACAATAGGAGGTTGGTTTACGGCGTTCAAAGAACGCCGTAAACCAAGTGCTCATTAAATGCAGAAGACATTAAAAGAGATAGCCAGTATCATAGACGGCGAAATAGTTGGCGATGAGAATATAATCGTTACAGGCATATGTGGTATCAAAGAGGCAAAAGAGGGAGATCTTACATTTGTTGCGAATTCTAGATATCTTCCTCTTATGGGCCATACAAAGGCATCAGCCATTATAACATCTAGGGATGTAAAGCTATCCCAAAAGACAATTATACGTACTGAGAACCCGTCTCTGGCGTTTGCAAAGATGGTTTCTCTTTTGGCGCCAAACGATGTCAGAAGGCCAAAAGGCATTCATCCTACAGCTATTATTGGCGACAAAACAAAGATAGGAAAGAATGTAGCTATAGAGCCATATGTTGTGCTGGAAGATAATGTAGAAATAAAAGATAATACTATTCTCTACGCAGGCGTGTACGTAGGCCACCATACCAAAATTGGCACAGACTGTTTTATCTACCCGTATGTAATAATAAGGGAAAGGGTAAGCATAGGAAACAGAGTTGTCATTCACGGCGGGACTGTTATCGGAAGCGATGGTTTTGGTTTCTCTACAGTCCAGGGCGTGCATCATAGAATTCCGCAGATAGGGACAGTAATAATAGAGGACGATGTAGAGATTGGCGCCAATGTTACTATTGACAGGGCGCGATTTGATAAAACTATTATAAAAAAAGGTACGAAAATAGATAATCTTGTTCAGATTGCCCATAATGTATCAATAGGGGAAAATTCCATAATAGTTGCGCAGAGCGGAATATCGGGCAGCGCAACTATAGGCAAGAATGTCACTATTGCGGGCCAGTCAGGCGTTATCGGGCATATTTCTATAGGCGATAACGTTGTGGTTGCGGCCCAGTCAGGCGTGACAAAATCTATCCCTTCAAATACCTGCGTTTCAGGTTATCCTGCCAAACCGCATGTCCTGGCAAAAAAAATCCATGCATTTACCCAGAACCTCCCGGGGTTATTTAAAAAGGTAAAGCAATTGGAAGAAGAGATTGAGCGATTAAAATCCGCAGCTAAAGAAAACAACAAAAGTTAAAAATCATACGAGGAACAAAATGCAGCAGAGAACAATAAAAAAATCGGTTGAATTAAAAGGAGTAGGCCTGCATACAGGGGTGAACGTTAACCTTAAATTCAAGCCTGCCCCGACTAATACGGGCATAAATTTCATAAGGATTGACATAAAAGATTCTCCTATGGTCAAGGCCGATATCAGTAGCATTATCTGCCAGGAAAAAAGCCCTAGGCGCACTTCCATCGGAATCGATGGGGTTGAAATCCACACAATAGAGCATTTAATGGCCGCATTGTGGGCGCTCGGCATAGATAATATAATCATAGAAGCGGACGGGCCTGAGCTCCCGGGCCTTGATGGAAGCGCAACAGGCTTCATGGAAATCTTGAGAAAGGTGGGTATCGAAGACCAGGGGCTACCTAAAAAGATTTACCAGATAAGAGCGCCCCTGTGGGCTGAACAGGATGGGGCCATGATAATGGTTTTACCTGACGATAATTTTAGGGTGTCTTACACGTTGAATTATGAACATCCTCTTTTAAAGGCGCAGTATATATCATTTACTGTAGATGAAAATACATTTGCAAAAGAAATCTCCACTGCCAGGACTTTTTGCCTGGAAAAAGAAGTAAACGAGCTCAGGAAAAAAGGCCTTGGGAAAGGCGCTAATTACGACAATACTGTAGTGGTAGGAGAAGGCGGGGTCATAGATAATAAACTCAGATTTGAAGACGAATTCGCGAGGCATAAGATACTGGATCTTTTAGGGGATTTATACCTCCTGGGGTACAACATCAGAGGCCATATTATTGCGATGCGCAGCGGTCATCCTCTGAACGTGCAGCTGGTTGAGAAAATAAATAATCAAAGAGAAAGGATTTATTCCGGCGGCATCAAAGCTGTGTATGTTGAAACAAGCGGCAGGGCACTGGATGCCATTGATATACAGAAAATACTGCCGCACAGGTATCCGTTTCTATTGGTGGACAGGATCATAAAGATCGAGGTGGACAAAAAAGCTATAGGTATAAAAAATGTTACAATGAATGAGCAGTTTTTTACAGGGCATTTTCCAGGCAAGCCTGTTATGCCAGGCGTATTAATTGTTGAGGCAATGGCGCAGGTGGCAGGAGTATTACTGCTGAATAAAAAAGAGAATATGGGCAAGTATGCATATTTCATGAGCCTTGATAATGTAAAGTTCAGAAAAACAGTTATTCCTGGCGATCAACTGCGCTTAGAAGTAGAGGTCATGAAACTTAAATCAAGGACAGGCCAGGTACACACAAGGGCGCTTGTGGATGGTGCGGTCGTAGCTGAAGCGGATCTGATGTTTGCTCTTGTAGACGCGTAAGATGTATTGTCACCTTTGAATTTCGCCCTGCTGTTTAGCTTTGCGAAGCAAAACAGCAAGGCGAAATTAGCTAAGGAATTCGTGGTTTTTTATCAACCATTATGAGAATTCATCCCACAGCAATTGTAGATAAAAAAGCAAAGTTGGCCGACGATATAGAAGTCGGCCCTTATGCTATTATAGGTCCTAATGTGGAGATAGCAAAAGGGGCTATTGTAGGGCCGCGCACTACAGTTGAAGGGTATACTATAATAGGAGAGGGGACGCGTATATTTACAAGCGCTGTTATAGGAAGTGCGCCGCAGGATCTTAAATATAAAGGCAAAAAAACATTTCTCAAGATAGGCAAGAAAAACATTATAAGGGAATATGTTACAATGAACCCTGGCACAGAAGAGGGGACTAGCACTTCTGTAGGAGATGAGAATCTTTTTATGGCATATTCGCATGTTGCGCACAACTGCAGGGTTGGAAATAACTGTGTCATTGCAAATGCAGGAACTCTTGCAGGACACGTTACACTGGAAGACAAAGTTGTGCTAGGAGGGTTTGCAGGAGTGCATCAGTTTACAAGAGTTGGAAAGATGGCGATAATAGGAGGCTGTTCAAAGGTTGTGCAGGACATCCCTCCTTTTTCTACCTGCGACGGAAATCCTGCAAGGGTATATGGGCTGAACCTGGTAGGCGTTAGACGCGCATGTATGTCTCAGAAAGTTCAACGGGAATTAAAAAAGGCGTTTAAGATTTTATTTCATTCAGGACTCGTTTTAAAAAACGGCATAGAAAAAGTTAAAAAAGAAATAGAACTTGTTGAAGAAGTGAAATATCTCCTTGATTTTTTAAAGAATTCAGAAAGAGGCATTTGCAGGGGCAGCAAATAAAACCATATAAGTTGACACTCTGACATTGTCAGAGTGTCAACTTATGAACGGAGAAAATGATTAGCAGAATTGGGCTTATAGCTGGCAACGGCAGATTTCCTATTATATTTGCCGAGAACGCCAGAAAGAAAGGCGTTGAAGTAATTGCTATAGGCATAAACGAAGAAACATCAAAAGAGCTTGAAAAATTTGTAAGTAAAATATACTGGCTTGGCGTAGGAGAACTTGAGAAATTGCTAAAGATTCTCAAGGAAGAAAATATACGCTCTATTATAATGGCAGGCCAGGTAAGGCATAAGCTACTTTTCGATAAGAATATAAAGATTGATCAGAGGATGCAGCTTCTACTGGGAAATATAAGGAATAAAAAAACAGATTCTATAATAGGGGCTGTTGCAAGGCTCCTGGAGCTTAGAGGTATCAGGGTTTTAAGTTCAATAATTTTTTTATCAGATTGCCTTCCTAAAAAAGGTGTTCTTACTAGATTGTTGCCTGATGAAAGAATTCTGAAAGACATAGATTTTGGGAGGAAGATAGCAAAGACTATAGCAGGCTTGGACATTGGCCAATCGGTTATAGTAAAAGAAAAAAGTGTCCTGGCAGTAGAATCTATTGAAGGTACTGATGAGGCAATCAAAAGAGCTGCTAAATATGGCAAGGAAGGCGTTGTTGTTATAAAGGTGACAAAGCCAAGGCAGGATATGAGGTTTGATGTGCCTGTGATAGGGCCTGATACGATAAAGCTGCTTCAGGAAGTCAAGGCTAGCTGCCTTGCAATAGAGGCTAAAAAGACATTGATTATAGATAAGGAAGAGACATTAAAGCTTGCAGACGAAGCAGGCGTAGTTATTGTGGCATTATAAACTTCAGAAACGCCGTAGGCGTCTTCCGAAGTTGGGGTGGTTATCTATGGCAATAAAACCAAAGAAAAAAACATCCAAATCCAACTATACTATAGAAGCTATTTCTAAGATCAGCAAGGCTATATCAAGCGATCTGTATCTCGAGGATATATTGAAACTTATAGTAACAGTTACTGCAGAAGTCATGAATTCCAGGATTTGCTCATTGATGCTCATAGATGAGAAGAAACAAAATTTAGATATCAGGGCCACGCAGAGCATTAGCCAGGAATATATAAATAAAAAGCCTCTGGCTAAAGGTGAAGGAGTTGCGTGGAAAGTAGTTCTTCAGAATAAACCAATAGTTGTAGCGGATGTCGCAAAAGAACCGGAGTATAAATATAAAGACATAGCTATGAAAGAAAAGCTTGTATCTTTGTTATGCGTCCCTCTCGCAGTCAAAGGGAAGGTTATAGGTGTTTTGAATTGCTACACATCTCAGCCCCATAAATTTACGCCTACGGAGATAAATGTCCTCACAAGCGTTGCAAACCAGGCAGCAATTGCAATAGAGAATACAGAGTTGATGGTGAAGACCAGGGTTATACAGGAAGAGCTTGAGACAAGAAAAGTAGTGGAAAAAGCAAAAGGCATTTTGATGAAGCAGGAAGCTCTTACAGAAGAAGATTCTTTTAAGAAGATTCAAAAATACAGCATGGATCACAGGAAGCCAATGAAAGAAGTTGCAGAAGCTATTATAGTCGCGCATGAAATGAAATGAAATCTCATTACGAAGGTTTACAGAAAAACGTACGCAAGCTAAAAACGCCAGAGATTGAGGTCTGGGAAAACCAATATCCTGACAGGGACTATACGATTACATTGGAAAATCCTGAATTTACATGTGTGTGCCCAAAAACAGGATTACCGGATTTTGCCAATATAACTATTCAGTACAAGCCTGTTAAATTTTGTGTAGAATTAAAATCATTCAAGATGTATATGCTCTTTTACAGGGATGTAGGAATATTCCATGAACACGTAGTGAATAAAATCATAGAAGATTTTGTAAAGGCTTGCAAACCAAAGTGGGCATATATTAAAGGAGAATTTAATACTCGGGGTGGGATTAAAACTATTGTATCGGGTGAATATAAAAGGAGATAGTCATGCTGGCAAAGGACAGAAAAGATATATTAAAATTAGCAAAAAAACATAACATTAGATTTATCAAATTATGGTTTACCGATGTCCTGGGTTTTTTGAAAGGCATATCTATCACAAGAAGCGAACTAGAGAAAGCGCTGGTAGATGGTATGGGTTTTGATGGTTCCTCCATAGAGGGTTTTGCGCGTATAGAAGAAAGCGATATGGTGGCGATGCCTGACCCGTCAACATTCCGGTTAATTCCATGGCGGACAGGTAAGGATGGATTTTCGGCCAGGATGTTTTGTGATATTCTGAAACCCAACGGCAGTCCTTTTGAAGGAGACCCGAGATATGTGTTTAAGAAAAATTTACAGAAGGCAAAAGATCTTGGGTTTACTTACTATATAGGGCCGGAACTGGAGTATTTTTATTTTGAAAACCCAAAAAATACAATAATACTTGATAGGGGAGGGTATTTTGATTTAACACCTCTTGATGTGGCGCAGGATCTGAGACGCGAGACAGTGATTATGCTTGAAAATATGGGCATAGATGTGGAATATTCGCATCACGAGGTCGCAACCTCGCAGCACGAGATTGACCTACGCTATTGTGAAGCCCTTAAAATGGCAGACAATGTCATGACATACCGCATGGTCGTAAAAGAGATTGCCAGGCAGCATGGGAAATACGCGACGTTCATGCCAAAACCAATTTATGGCATAAACGGTAGCGGCATGCATGTGCACCAGTCGCTTTTCAAAGGCTCAAAAAACGCATTTTTTAATAAAGCCGATAAAACGCATCTTTCAGAAATAGCCAAGTTTTTTATAGCAGGCATTTTAAAGCATGTTAACGAGACTACAGCCGTGACAAATCAGTGGGTCAATTCCTATAAGCGGCTTGTGCCCGGTTATGAGGCGCCTGTATACATATGCTGGGCTCAGATGAATCGTTCAGCACTTGTTAGAGTTCCCATGTATAAACCCGGCAAAGAAAAGGCAACAAGAATAGAATTCCGTTCCCCTGACCCGGCAACAAATCCATACCTGGCATTTTCTGTGATGCTTGCAGCAGGACTTGAAGGCATAAAGAAAAAATACAAACTGTCTAAACCATCAGAGGATAATATCTATCACATGTCAGAAGAAGAAAGGGCAAGAGCCGGCATAGAGTCCTTGCCGGAAGATTTATACGAGGCGATAAAGCTTACGGAAAAGAGCAAGTTAGTAAGAGAAACCCTAGGAGATAAACTATTCGAGTTTTTCATAAGAAATAAAAAAATGGAATGGGATGAATATAAGGCGCAGGTTAGCCAGTACGAAGTGGATAAGTATCTGCCGATATTATAATAACCCAAAAAATCCCCTGATAAAAAGTCTTAATCTACAAGAAAATTAAACCCATCCTTCAAGTATTCTTCAAGTTGTTTTCAGAGCATAACATGGAAGCACAGTCGAGAAGATTCTGGAGAGATTCTCGACTATAGTATCTGAGCAGTTTCTGAACGCCGCTTGCACAGTATTAGCTGTAGAGTTGATGACTTTCCCCTTGTTTTATAGTGAAAAAAGATGTATCATAATAACAAAAGAGTATCAATTTAGCTGAAATGAACCGTTTCAACATTTCTGTTTAATATACCTTTTATGAAATTTTTTTGAACCGCAAGTACATGCTTGTTGGTAGGTTAAAAGATAAGTTCTACTGTGCAGAAAGTTTCTATCTCTTCTCAACATATTACAGTATAGATATTTATAAGGTAAAGTGAAAAAATGGTTATAGAGACAGAGGTAGTTTTAATTTCTGTAGTTACCCCATTGTTTAATGAAGAGGATAATATAAAAAAATTTTACCATAGAACAAGCGAAGTATTAACTTCTCTCAATAAAAGCTATGAGATAATATTTATAGACGACGGCAGTAAAGATAGAACATATGATATTATAAAAAATATCCAAATAGAAAATACGCGTGTAAGGATTATAAAATTTAAGAAAAATCGTGGCCAACTCTACGCCTTTTTGGCTGGTTTTGAGGTTGCACGAGGAGAGATAATTATCACTATGGACGGAGATTTACAAAACGACCCCCGTGATATACCAAAATTTTTAGATAAAATAGAGAAAGGTTTTGATTTTGTAAATGGTTGGAGATACAAGAGGAAGGATTCTTTAGAGAGGCGATTGATTTCCAAGGTTTCAAATTGGTTAACGAGAAAAAGAACAAAAGTGTCGTTACGTGACTATGGATGCGCTTTTATGGCCGTAGAAAGGAGACTTATAGACAGGCTTAGAAAGCAAGGGGTCAAGGCAAGATTT
>JAHJQM010000024.1 GCA_018819285.1 Candidatus Omnitrophota bacterium | reverse complement strand
ATTGTGATAATGTCCTTTCCTGCCATAGCGACCTCCTTGTAAGGAGTGCATTATAGCATCTTTAAAACCGGACATTTCTATTTTGGTATAACAGGACATTATCATATTGGGAGGACATCTAAAAATACCTCTCCTTATAGCCTTGACTTGCTAGCCGACCTATGGCCTTATGTGTCCTAATGAAAGGAGGCCAAAATGGACGAAATAATGGCATTTAAAAATGCGCCTACTAAAGAGCTTCTTAAGCGATATAAAGAGCTTTATGGAGAAGATGCTACAGGGACTCACAAGATCTATCTCTGGCGCAAGATTGCTTATAAACTGCAAGAACAGAAACATGGCAGTTTATCAGCTAAGGCCAAAGGTAAACTTAATGCGCTTATTGAAGAGTTTGATCCTATTAATAACAAAGCTCTTAGGCCTGATAAGCCAGCTGTGAATCAGGCACTTCTTGTAAAAGATAAACGCCTACCTATTCCAGGAACGGTAATTACTAAGGAATACAAAGACGCAAACTATCAGGTCAAAGTGCTGGAAAAAGGCTTTGAATATAACGGAAAAATCTATAAGACGCTATCTGCCATTTCCAAGGAAATAACCGGAGCGCATTGGAATGGATATTTGTTCTTTAACCTATAAGGATGTTCTATGGAAAAGATTGAAAAGAAAAAAATTAACTGTGCCATCTATACCCGTGTTTCAACTACTGAGGGTTTGGAACAAGAATTCACGTCCTTAGATAATCAGCGTGAATCCGCGGAAAGCTACATCCAAAGTCAAAAGTCCGAAGGGTGGATTGCGTTACCCGACCGTTACGATGATGGTGGATTTACCGGAGCAAACACTGAACGCCCTGCCCTTCAGAAGCTTCTATCTGATATTAAGGAAGGTAAGATTGACTGTGCAATAGTGTATAAGGTTGATAGGCTATCGCGATCATTACTCGATTTTAGCCAGCTACTAGAGTTTTTCGATCAGAATAATGTAACGTTTGTTTCGGTAACACAAGCTTTTAATACCAATACTTCGATGGGCAGACTTACCCTTAATATTCTTCTCTCCTTCGCCCAATTTGAGCGCGAGATAATTAGCGAACGAACACGCGATAAAATAGGCGCTGCCAAAAAGAAGGGTAAGTGGGCTGGCGGCAGGCCACCTTTAGGCTACGATATAGACAAGATAAATCATAAGCTCGTAATAAATCAGGGTGAGGCTAAGATTGTGCGCGAAATATTCGCCCTTTACATAGAAAAACGATCCCTCCTATCTGTAGCAATAGCACTTAATGAAAAGAACTACAAAACAAAAGCCTATACTGCTGCCAAAGGTAATAAGTTTGGCGGTATTAAGTTTAAAACCTCTAGTATTCAACTAATAGTAAAAAACCCTTTATATACCGGCAACGTAAGCTACAGAGAGCAGTTGTATCTAGGCGAACACGAACGAATCATATCGGATGACACATTCAAAGAAACCCATGAAATATTGGCTAATAATCGTCGAGAACGAAAGGTTGCAGGTACCATAAAAAATATAGGGCTACTTAACAATATCCTGCGCTGTAAAGCCTGTAATAGCACCATGTACCATATCTACAGCAGAAAGGGCAAAAATAAATACAACTACTACCTTTGTATGAATGCCCAGAAACGCGGCTATAAAAGCTGTCCTACGCGGCTTATTGCAGCTCAAATAATAGAAAACAAATTCATGGAATTCTTAAAGAAGATTGCAGTAGATTCAAGAATTGAACCCAAAGTTTGGAATGCGCTTACCCTTGAAGAAAAGATACCAATCCTTAAATCAATCGTCAAAATCGCGCATTACGACGGCAATAACGAAACTCTCGAGATAGTGCTCCAGAATAGCGAAATAAGCCACAAATTCGCGCTACGGCTGGCTGAATTAAAGCATATACCTTATCATCGCAGGCAGGCCGAGATTGGTAGCGAACCGTGGGTACGCCAGAACCTCATACTAGGGTATCAAATAAGTGAAGTCGTCAAAGAAAGAAACTGTGGTTTAAAAGAAATCGCCAATTGGATTGGCATGATCCACCCTAGGCTCTGCCAGATCGTAAACATGCTCCTCCTATCGCCTAAAATCCAAGAAGAAATTATCCTCTCGGAAGATAAGGCGCTTTTCAACGTTCCAGAATACAAACTACGCGATGTAATCGCAGAAGTCGACTGGGATAAGCAGCAAGAGCTCTGGAACAAACTCCTAAAAGCCCAGTAAAACTAATCCACTATCAAGCCATTAACTAGAGATAAACTAGGCAATAATCCTGCCGAATCCTAGTTAATGGCTTTATTGCTGCTATAAAGCTTCGCAGAAATCGCTATAAAACCATTAACTACGCATAGTGCCAATCAGAGATACTTGGCGCCTTTTCAGAGATTTTTTGGCTTACTTTGGAGAGATTTTAGACAGGCAAAAAGAATGTCAACTTAAATTAGTAACCTCGACGGAAAACAATGCCATAAGTCTTTGAAACGTAAAGACATAAAAATAGCCATGATCATGTTAAATAATCATGGCTATTTGCCTCTCTCATTCGACAAGGAGAGAGAATTTACTGGGGTGGATGACGGGATTTGAACCCGCGGCCACTAGATCCACAATCTAGTGCTCTATCCAACTGAGCTACACCCACCGTAAAAAGTCAGGATTTATTGAAAAGCAAACTAAATAAATTGGACTGTAGATTATCGATCTTTATTGCTTTATCTTTAAAGTCAAGGCCCAAAATAAAACTCGCTATTAAAGGCATATGTAGCTTAGAAACTGCACCTTTTAATATTATATCATTTATTCTGCAAAAGCAATCGGCTTTTAAATCATTTTTTGAGATAAGGATCCTGCTGGTAAAATCCAAGCTGCCCTTTTCAACCTTTTGTTTCAAGTATTTTTCATACACAGGCCCAAGTGTTGCGAGCCCTACATTCTGCGCCTTGAGTCTCGCTTTAACTATATAATCCCCTTTCATCCAGCCTGTTAGGCATAAAGGCGAAAATATGTCTGAATCCTTATTTTTAATAAAACCGGATGCGTTAAAATTCAAAAGCCTGCCTGCCATAAGATATACGTAAGGGCTTTTAAGATTAGCGTCTATTTTAACAAGCTTTATTACTATCCCATCTTCATCCTCATAGATAATAGTGGCATTTTTCACATCTATCCTGGAGACAAAAAATACAGCTTTTGAATTCTTTGAAGGCAGGTTTATTGTATCGTTCTTAAACTGAGTAAAGCCCGCAAAGTTTTCATAATGGCTTTTTTCCATCCTTATAACAGGCTCGAGTATTTTTATATTTGAGAATATGAAAGTCTTTTTAAAAAATGCCGACGCAGGACTAGGATAGATATATACCTTTGCTATAGTTATTGTATTGTTTATCTTTACTCCCTTTAGCTGAAGGCAAAGCGGAAAACTCATCCTCATATGAGCAATGGAAAGCTTTGCCCCGAAACTTTTTTCAAGTTCCTTTGCGACAAATGATTTCAGATTCCTGACAGTATAAGTATATCCAAGAACAATCAGACCTATTACAGTAAATATAGCTGATAGATATATGGTTTTTTTGAAGAAGGGTTTCATTGATTAAACTTGGCGTCCCTGGCCTGATTTGAACAGGCGACCCTTTGCTTAGAAGGCAAATGCTCTATCCAACTGAGCTACAGGGACGTTTTCTGGTCGGGGCGGCTGGACTTGAACCAGCGGCCCCCTGCTCCCAAAGCAGGTGCTCTAGCCAACTGAGCCACGCCCCGTTTAAAAATCTTTTTGTAATGTTTAATTTTACCAGACTATATATAAAAAAGCAATATATTTGGGTTGAATCACAGGCTTTATATGGTATATAATATGACCTATGCGCAAAAAGAACTTATTATTGAATCTTGTAATAATATTCGCCTGCATGGCAGTTGTATTAATTTCTTCATCAAACATCTTTCTGCGCATAAAAGCAATACCAATCCTGCAGGAAAAACTAACAGACGGCCTCAAAAGAAAAACAGAGATAGGGGCTTTAAAATTTACTTTAAAAGACATAGTCATAAGAGATTTAGTGATATGGAACGTGACCAGCGAGCATCCTCTGTATCATTTCAAAGAACTTAAAATAAGGCCATCCATCCAGGCTTTTGTATTTGAAAAAAAATTAAAGTTCAGAAGTGAGCTGTCACCTACTAAAAATTTCAAGGCCAAGATAGATGCTATAGGAAGCTATAATTTTAAGACAAGCGACCTTTTTATAAAATTCAGATTAAGGGATGTGCCATATATAGAAGACCT
This sequence comes from Candidatus Omnitrophota bacterium, assembly GCA_018819285.1. GTDB lineage: Bacteria > Omnitrophota > Gorgyraeia > Gorgyraeales > Gorgyraeaceae > UBA10183. The sequence goes on along the minus strand of JAHJQM010000024.1, from coordinate 20,867 downwards.
GGGAACCTTATACGGTACAGTGAGGTTATACAAAAAGTCTGATCTGAAAAAGGATGAGGCGCCTACAGATCTATTAGATATCACGTTTACCTCTCCAAAAATACTGCTTGCGGCAAACTCAAGCATTATAAATAATCAGGGCAAAACAGAGATACGCGGAAAAATACTGGCGCCTTTTATAAAGACAGATAAATACCGCTTCCTTAGCATTAATTCTGATGTAGCGCTAGTAGGGGATAAACTTTATTTTTATCATTTGGGCGCAAAATTCTATAAAGGCATTTTTCGCATGGATAGCTACATAGACCTAGATAACCCTATACCGCCTTTTGCCATTAATGCAACTATAGATAATATGGATGTCTATGATTTTTCCACTAATTCTACTTTAGTAGATAGGAATGTGAATGGCTTATGTAATGCAAATATTAAACTTAAAGGCGCTATAGGGGTGACAAATTCGCTTTATGGAAAATCATGGATAGAAATAAAAAATGCGAATCTTTGGGAAACAAGCTTTTTTAAAGGCATTGCCAAGGCACTATTTATTCCAAAATTACAGGGGGTTGTTTTTACAGACGCATTCGGAGCGCTTCAAATAAAAAATAATCGTTTCTACGCTGAAAATTTCAAATTGGTCAGTAAAGAAATGGAACTGGTTATAAAAGGAAGTCTTGGATTTGACGATACCGTAGATGCAGGAATAAAAATACGGTTAAAAAAGGAGCTGATACAGGAGTCAGCGTGGTTTTCAAAGCTTTCCAGTCTTCTTCTGGAAAGTGCAGGTTGGTTTATAGGAAACGTTAAAGTCTCAGGCACAACTCAAGACCCGGTATTTACCGTCACTCCTGTAGGAGTAGGCAATATACTTGACAAGGTAAAAAAGACTATAGATAAAGTGATAGATGGTTTGAAATAATCTTTTTTGCTCCTGCCAAAGCAATGGATCTGTGGCTGATTTTATTTTTTTGGGCCTGGCTCATCTGCGCAAAAGTCTTCTTGAAACTATCAGGGATGAATAAAGGGTCATATCCAAAACCATTGTCCCCTGCTGATTTAAAACCTATCTTTCCATTGCATTTTCCTTCTGATACGCCTATGACTTTACCTTTATCAGCTACAGCTATCACGCATTTAAAACAGGCTTTCCTTTTGGCAGGCGGGATATCTTTCAAAAGCCTGAGTAGTTTCTCATTATTACTTTTATATGTAGCTCCTTTTCCTGAGAATCTTGCAGAATAAACTCCTGGATCGCCATTTAAAAACTCTACCTCCAAGCCTGAATCGTCTGCGACTACAAATTTTTTAAGGAATCTTGAAGTTTGGGCTGCTTTTTTTCTGGCATTTTCCTCAAGCGTACTGCCGTCTTCTATAATATCAGGCACGCCTTTAAATGAATTCAGCGAAAAGGCCTTTACAGGAAGGTCTTTAAGAAGCGTTTTTATCTCTTTTAACTTATCCCTATTCCTTGTAGCTACTACTAGTTTCATTGTGCCAGGCAACTTTACAAAACCAATAATGTCACTTTTGTAAAATTGTTTATAATTTAATGAATTTTTTTTGAAAGCCTATAAGGTCGTTAATTCCACCTTTTGCTAGATTTATAAGGTCATTCAGATCTTTTGTGGAAAAAGGTTTCTTCTCAGCTGTGCCCTGAACCTCAACCATTTTCCCAGAACCTGTCATAATAATATTCATATCCACTTCTGCGCCTGAATCTTCTTCATAATTCAGGTCCAGGCATTTTTCTCCATTTACAATTCCAACACTTATGGCAGCTACATAATCTGTAAGGGGTATTGAAGTTATAATTTTCTCATTTTTTAATTTCACAAGCGCGTCCACCAGAGCAATAAAACTTCCTGTAATGCTGGCTGTGCGCGTGCCACCGTCTCCCTGTATCACATCGCAGTCAATCCAGACAGTCCTCTCGCCTATTTTTTTTAACTCGCTAATAGAACGCATGCTCCTTCCTATTAATCTTTGTATCTCCTGGGTTCTGCCGCTTTGTTTGCCCCGTGAAGCTTCTCTGTCTATTCTGGATTTACAGGAACGCGGAAGCATACCGTACTCTGCTGTTATCCACCCTGAGCCTGTGTTTCTTAAAAACGATGGGACCTTGTCTTCTACAGAAGCGCTACAAATAACCTTGGTATTGCCCATTTCTATCATGCAGGAACCTTCTGCAAATTTAAGAACATTTCTTTTTATCTTAACCTTTCTCATCTGATCTAATCGTCTTCCGTCACTCCTCATAATACCTCCGCTATTGCCGGGAAATCTTCGACTCTTAATCTATAGATTGCCTCAGGGCCTAAATCTTTATACGCTATAACCTCCGCTGTTTTCACTTTCTCTGATAAATACGCACCTGCGCCTCCTATTGTAACAAAATATACTGCTCCATATTTTTTTATTGCAGAGATAACCTCTTTTGACCTCTCACCCTTGCCTATCATCCCTACAAGGCCGTACTTTAATAATAAAGGCGTAAAAGGATCCATCCTGGAACTTGTAGTAGGGCCACATGAGCCAATAACCTCTCCGATTCTAGCAGGCGTAGGCCCTGTATAATATATTGTCTCGCCTTTTAATGAAATAGGAATTTTTTTGCCTGATTTTAAAGCGTCTAAAAGCCTTTTATGCGCTGCATCCCTGGCAGTTAAAAGAGTTCCGCTTAATAAAACTTGCTCTCTGGGCTTAAAAGTCTTTATGACATCTTTTGTAAGCGGTAAATATATTTTTCTCATATAGTAGCTTCTACTGTGCGCGTTGCATGGCAGCTTATATTGACTGCAACAGGCAGGCCTGCTATGTGCGTTGGATAAGTCAGTATACTTACTCCCATCGCTGTGGTTTTGCCACCTACTCCCACTGGCCCGATTCCAAGTTTGTTAACCTTTCCCAAGATTCTGTCTTCAATCGTTGAGATACGTTTATCTTTATTGCGTCTGCCTAACGGTCTGAATATAGCCTCTTTTGAAAGAGCCACTGCCTTATCGAGGGTTCCACCTATACCGATACCTATATATATAGGCGGACATGGCTTTGAACCTGCATCTTTTACAGTACTTACAATAAACTCTTCTATATTTGAAACTGAATCAGTAGGCCTAAACATCCTGGTTTCGCTCATGTTTTCGCAGCCAAAACCTTTTGCTACAACTTTTATATTGATTTTATTTCCAAGAACTATATCAGTATAGATGATAGGAGGTAAATTTGTATTTGTATTTTTTCTTATCAATGGGTCATTTACAGTTGAATTTCTGAAATAACCTTCTTTATACGCAAGCGCTACGCCTTTACTAACCGCCTTTTTAAGATCTCCTTTTATCGTTAAAGACTGACCTATTTTTAAATATACAACTGCCATTCCAGTATCTTGGCATATAGCCAACATTTTATTTTTAGCGATTAAGGCGTTTTTAATAATCACGTCCAAGGCATATATGGCTTTTGATATAGTTTCATTTTTCCTGGCAGATTTGAGAGCAGAAAGTATGTCAGGTCTTAAGCACGTATTTGCTTTTATAAATAACTCTTTTACTACACCAGCTATTAATTTAGAATCTACCGTTCTCATTATCTAACACCTAATATCTTATGAACCTGAGGTATAAACCTTACATTATCCAATCCGGAATTTGTTATATCTAAAAATTTTTGGGCCTTTGTTATTTTCTGTATCTTATTATTTATTGTTACAGGCTGAAGTATAAAAAATATGGCCCTATCAATCTTTTCTATTATAAAGGCTGCTTTTCTTATATCGGATAATGTAGTTTTATTTGTAATAACTGATTTTACAAAGACTTTTTTATTAACAGCTTCTTTAAGAAAATCAGCATGAGCTTTCCAATAAGCCCTGCATCCGGTTGAAGAAGGAAGTTTCATATCCATGCTTATTATATCTAAAAAATCAAGAATATCCAAAAGTTTATTTTTTAATGTGCCGTTGGTTTCAAGATATGTAATAAAACTTTTGCGCTTTAACTTTGGCAAAATCTTTTTTAAAAAACCAGCGTGCAAAAGCGGCTCGCCTCCTGTAAAAGAAACTACTCTATTTTTTTCTTTTAGAATAGCACTCATGAGTTCTTGAGCCGAGTATTCCTTGAAGCCGGTTTTTCTGCGTTCATCGCAGAAACCGCACTTTATATTGCAGCCGTAAAACCTGACAAATGTTTGAACCTCGCCTACATAAAGCCCTTCCCCCTGAATCGAACTGAATATCTCTACTATCTTTGCCTTATCCATAACTATTTCATAAGTTGACACTCTGACATTGTCAGAGTGTCAACTTAGCTGGCGTGAAAAGCCTTTAGAACGAAGCCTGCATGCATCGCATACGCCGCAAGGTTTGCTTCCCCCTTTATAACAAGACCATGTGAGATTAAAATTCACACCTAGTTTCTTGCCAAGCTTTATAATGTCCTCTTTTGTCTTATATAATAACGGCGTAATTATCTTTATGCCTTTTAGTTTTGTAGCTTTTTTAAACAACTCATTAAATGTCCTGTAATATTTCGGCCTGCAGTCAGGATAGCCTGAAAAATCTATTGCGTTCGCGCCTATAAAAACTGCTTTCGCGCCTATTGCCTCAGCATAAGAAAGCGCAAAACTCAAAAAAATAGTGTTTCTGGCAGGAACATAGGTAAGCGGAATATTATGTCTACCTGAAAATTTTCTATTTTCAGGGATTTTGATATTTTTATCCAGAAGCGCACTCTTTTTCCAAGGTAAACGTACTTTTAAAACAGTACACTGGGATTTTGCGGCCTTAGCCAATCTCTTAGCAAATAAAATCTCTTTTTTATGCCGCTGACCATAATTAAATGTGAGGCAGCTTGTCTTATACCCAATTTTTTTTGCAATAAAAAGAGTAACGGCTGAATCCATGCCACCTGATAATAATACAACAGCCTTTTTCATGATTTTATGCCCTAGGATGAACCTTATCGTAAATAGCCTTCAACCTGTCTGTAGTAACATGCGTATATATCTGAGTGGTAGAAAGATTTGCATGGCCTAAAAGTTCCTGCACGCTCCTTAAATCCGCTCCCCTATCCAGCATATGAGTAGCAAAAGAATGCCTCAACGAATGAGGAGAAATATTTTCATTAAGGCTGGTTTTGTGAATATACCTATGAACTATTCTTCTCACAGCTCTATCGCTTGCGCGCCTATTGCTTTTATTAAGAAATACTGGTTTTTTTTCATTTATGTCTATTACTTTGATTTTTTCAAAATAAGCCTTTATAGCTCTCAGCGCTTTGTCTCCTATGGGCACAAGTCTTTCTTTCTTGCCTTTTCCAGCTACCTTTAACACCCCGCTTATAAAATCAATATCCTCCATATCCAGGCCCACAAGTTCGCTCACCCTTATGCCTGTTGAATAAAGCGTTTCGAGAATTGCCTTATCGCGCAAGCCCATAGCATCAGAAGGATCGGGTGATTCCAGGAGTTTTGCAACATCATCTGTACTTAAAAATAAAGGTAGTTTCTTGTCTATCTTGGGCGTTGAAAGGCTAACTGCGGGATTAGATTTTATATATCCTTCCCTGTAGAGAAATTTAAAAAAGCTCCTGAGACAAGCCATTTTTCTAGCTACTGAACTCTTTGAAAAATTTTTCTCCTTCATCCTGGCGAGAAAAAGCCTTACGTCCAGATGAGTAACCTGTTCTATAGGTTTATCTTTTAGTGATTCGCTGAATTCTCTGAGATCTATCTTGTAGTTAGTTACGGTGTGATCCGAGGCGTTTTTTTCAATCTCTAGATAATTTATGAACTTATGTATATATCGATCAAGCATCTTCTCCCTCTGGCTCTATGCTATCTTCGCCGTCCTGGGAAGGAAGCCTGCGGGATATATGATGACAATTTGGATATTTGGAGCAGCCGTAAAAATGCCTGCCTCCTTTTGAGCGACGCTCAACAAGCATTCCGCCACAATCAGGCTCAGGACATTTTACGCCAGTAGGTATTGCTTTAGCAAACCTGCAGTTAGGAAAATCAGAGCAGCTTAAAAACCTTCCAAGCCTGCCCCATTTTATAACCATAGGCTTGCCGCATTTTTCGCAAATCTCTGATGTTTTTACAGCCTCACCTTTTACTTTGCGCATGTTTACCTTTGCGTGTTCCAATTCTTTCTCAAAAGGCGCATAAAATCTCTTCAGGACCTCCACGCTTTTTTGCCTGCCCTCTTCTATCTCATCCAACTCTTCTTCCATTTTGGCTGTAAATTCCATATCCAAGATTTTAGGAAAACTCTTTACCAAAAGATCTGTCACCACCATGCCCAGTTCAGAAGGACAAAAATACCCTTCTTTTCTTTTTACATAATTGCGGGCAATAATGGTCTGGATAATAGGCGCGTACGTGCTCGGCCTTCCAATCCCATCTTCTTCAAGGGCTTTTACAAGAGAGGCATCTGAATATCTCGGAGGAGGTTTTGTAAAGTGCTGGTTTGGATCTAATTTTAAAAGATCCAGTATCTCCCCTGCTTCTAAAGAAGGGAGCAGTCTTTCTTCTTCTTTTACTTCTTCGTTTTCCTCATAAACAATGCTAAACCCCTGGAAAACTTTCTGGGAACCATTGGCTTTAAAAATACACCTCGCAGCTTTTATCCCAACGCTGACTACATTAAATACAGCAGGCGTCATCTGGCTGGATATAAAGCGGTTCCATATCAACGTATAAAGTTTATGCTGGTCCACTGTCAGAAATTCTTTTATGCTATCCGGCTCTCTCAGCGGTAACGCAGGCCTTATTGCTTCATGGGCTTCTTGAGCGCTTTTCTTAGATTTATACACATTCGGCATACTGGGCACAAATTCAGGGCCATATTTTTCAAGTATGTACTTTCTTGCAAAATCCTGCGATTCTTTTGATACCCTCACAGCGTCTGTGCGCATGTAGGTTATAAGGCCTACGTTTCCCTCGCTCCCTATAGACAAACCTTCATATAATTGCTGCGCCACCTTCATTGTTTTAATGGCTTGGAATCTGAGTTTATAAAATGCCTCTTGCTGAAGTTTAGAGGTTATAAAAGGCGGCTGAGCGTATTTTCTTTTTTCCTTTTTCTCAACGCTCTTTACTATAAATTTTTCCTTTTCCAGCTCATTTACTATCTTAGCTGATTCATCATTATTTTTAAGATCTGCCTTCTTATCATCTATCTTATCTAATTTTGCAATAAATTTGGAATTTTCTACATCTTTCTTTTTAAGCTCTGCTTCTATGTCCCAGTATTCTTCTGGCACAAAAATGCGAATTTCATTCTCTCTGTCTACTATAAGCCTTACCGCAACTGACTGAACCCTGCCTGCTGAAAGACCTCTACCAACTTTTCTCCATAATAACGGACTAATACTGTAGCCCACTAACCTATCCAGAACTCTTCTTGCCTGCTGAGCATCCACCATATTCATATCTATATTCCCAGGCTTATTGATTGCTGCTTCTATCGCAGTCCTTGTGATCTCGTGGAATGCAATTCTATAAATTTTCTTCTTTTTGCCTAAAAGATTAGCAAGATGCCAGCTTATCGCTTCTCCTTCCCTATCAGGGTCTGTTGCCAGAAATATGGTATCTGAATCAGCTGCTACTTTTTTCAATGCGTCCACTATCTTTTTCTTGCCAGGTATCATTATATATTCAGGAATGAAGTCTTTTTCTATCTCTATGCCCATTTTTGACTTAGGAAGATCCATTATATGCCCCATTGAAGAGGAAACAATAAATTTTTTGCCAAGTATTTTATTTATAGTACTGGCCTTTGCAGGCGATTCAACAATGACAAGTGATTTGGCCATTTCAATTCTCCGTTCTATATTTTAACAAAATTTTTACCGGGCAGTTGTTTTGCAAATTTCTTTATTTCCAGATTTAATAATATCCCGGCGATTCTATTAAGCCCTATACCGCTTTCCTTGCATACATCATCTATATACTTAGGATCACTAGATAATAAAGTATATACTAAACTTTCATCTTTGTCCAATACAGAACGAGGGTCAACCCCGTTCCGCGATCGGAACATAGTTCCGATCGCGGAACGGGATAAAAGCTCTATGCTTAATTCCTCCAGTATATCTTCTACTCCTTGAGCCAATTTAGCTCCCTGCTTTATAAGCCTATTAGTGCCCTTTGAAGTCATTGAATCCACTTTTCCAGGCACTGCAAAAACTTCCCTGCCCTGCTCTAAAGCGCAATCACATGTAATAAGCGCTCCGCTTTTCTCAGCTGCCTCTACGCACACGACCCCTAAAGAAAGCCCACTTATAATTCTATTTCTTCTTGGAAAATTCCCTTTATCAGGAATCATAGTCATTGGAAATTCGCTGATTACAGCTCCTGATTCAGAAATTTTTTGAGCCAAGTCTTTATGCTCCTCTGGATAGATATTGGCCAGGCCTGAACCTAAAACTGCGATTGTTCTTTTCTTTGCCTTTAATGCACCTTTATGAGCGCTTGAGTCAATGCCTCTAGCAAGTCCGGAAACCACTGTAATTCCATGCGAGGCTAATTCGAAACTTAATTTCTCAGCTGTCTGAAGTCCATAAAAAGACGCTAGACGCGAACCAACTATTGCAATAGCCAGCTTATCGTCCGGCAAGATCCCGCCTTTAACATACAAAACTACAGGTGGATCATATATATTTTTCAAGTTTTCAGGATAATCTTTGTCTAAAAAAGTAATAACCTTTATACCATGTTTCTTTATTAAATCCATCTCCTTTTTTAAATCAATATCTTTAATTGCCTGTGGCACTCTGGAACCTATAGCTGATCCTATCTCTTTTATCCTTCCAATCTCTTCAGCGCCTGCCTTAAAAACTTTTTCGAACGACCCAAAATGTTTCAATAAAGCCTGCGTCCTGACGCTGCCAATGTCTTTTACCATATTAAGAATAATCAATCTCTCAATATCATTCATAGCAGTATAAACTATAACAGATACCTCTTAAATAGTCAAATTTCAGCCGATTAACTTTACAATGGTTATTAATTCTCCTATAACCGCCTCTTTCTATTATATTAGACACATCTGGAGGTAATTTTCTTTCAATCTATATCTCTAATATTTATTATATAAAATATTAGCGGTATGGGAAAAATAAGCAAACTGTGTATCTTTGGCAGGTATATATGAGGTTTCAAGAAATATTTTGCTAGTTTTACTACTAAGCAATAAATGCAATTATCTTTAAGACTATTTCATCTATGCTTATGTTATCAGTCTCTATGCTAAAGTCTGCTTTATTATAATAGGTTTCTCTTTTCTTAAGAAGTTCTTCTATTTGTTTTTTCGTATCATGGACATTTAGAAGCGGGCGGGTTTTAAGGCCTTTTGTCCTTTTAAGAATAGTTTCAGGAGACGCCTTAAGACAGATTATAGTGCCGCTATTTTTTAGATTCTTAAAATTCTCTTCGTCTACAATGGCTCCGCCGCCAGCAGAAATAACCTTATTTTTCAGCTGACTAGCTTCTTTAACAATCTTTTTTTCAACTAGCCTGAAATACAGCTCGCCTTTTTTCTCGAATATATCCTTGATGGGCATTTTTTCTCTAGTTTCTACAATATCATCTAATTCCACAAAGTCTCTATTAAGCTTTGCTGCGAGTTTTTTACCTACAACACTTTTACCAGTGCCCATGAAACCAACTAATATTATATTATTCATGAAATTTAATATAACAGATAACCGCATAATAGTCAAATCCCTTGTATTTGCTAGGACTATATGCTATACTCCTTTTTCAAATGAAAATACTACCAGGTATAATATTATTAGCTATTCAATTAACTTTCTTGAATTCTGCCTACAGCGTTGATATTAAAGAGAAAAATAGTTTTCTGCTAGATATAAGAAACAGAGATAATTCTATCTACCTGAATCGCTTTTCTACCTCAAAGAATATCACCATATATGATATAAAAACTTCTCTCTTTGGAGAATGCGAGTGGCATTTTGGAACATCTAGATGGGAAAAAATAACATCAGGTATAGAAGCTGAGAAACTATTCTTAAAATATGTCTATTGCGGCGAATCTATCCATTTTATTTCCGGCCAGATTCTTGATTATATGACATTCGAGCCTGGCAACATGTCTATGGAGGCAACCACGAAATTAGGGTTTATGTTCCCTCTATCTAAAAAACTTTCATTCAGAATCTGGAACGAATATTCATACAACCTGGAGAAAGGCTCTGCAGGGCTTAATGAAGTACATATAGAAATACCTTACAAGGTCACTAAAAATTTGGATTTCGGAATTGGCTGGCGCCACACTGACAGGATTCATGCCTTCGACTCAGATTATGCTACTTATTTTTTTGACCTATATTTTTAATCCAGCTATATAACCTTTGTAATTTCTATCTATTTCTGCAATACTATCTCTGCCGAATTTTTCCAGAAACATATTGGCAATAACGAAAGCTAGTACTGCCTCTCCTACTACTCCTGCGGCAGAAACAGCGCACACATCAGATCTCTCTGTAGAGGCTTTTACCTGTTTCTTTGTATCAATATCTATGGTATCCAGGCCGTCCATCAATGTGCTTATAGGCTTCATGTAACCGCGGACTACTATATCTTCGCCATTTGACATGCCGCCTTCTATGCCTCCAGCATTATTTGTTTTTCTGTAGATGCCTTTTCCTTTGGAATAAAATATCTCGTCATGCACCTTTGAACCTGATTTTCCAGCACACTCTATAGCATTACCTATCTCAACTGCCTTAATAGCAGGTATAGACATAATCATCTCTGCGATGCTTGCATCTAAACGCCTATCGTAATGAACACAACTTCCCAAGCCAGGCGGCGCTCCTTTAGCTATCACTTCAAAGGCTCCTCCCAAAGTATCTTTTGATTTTCTAGCTTCATCTATTTTATCTTTCATTAGTTTCTCTGATTCAGCCCCACCTATCATTAAAACCCGGCTCATAATTTTTATATCAAACTCAGCTAATAAAATCTTACATATAGCGCCAATGCCTACCCTTACAGCTGTTTCTCTTGCAGAGGCTCTCTCAAGTACGCACCTTGCATCCTTAAATCCATATTTAAGAATTCCTGCCAGATCTGCATGACCAGGCCTTGGATTTTTAACAGCTGGTAATTGATCTATGCTAGAATCCTTATTCTCAATGATAATTGCTATAGGGCTGCCTATTGTGACGCCTCTCATCAGGCCTGAAAGTATTTTGGCTTGGTCATGTTCTATCTGCATCCTTTGGCCCCTACCATAACCTTCCTGCCTTCTTTTAAGATCTCTGTTTATATGTTTAGTATCTATCTTGAGACCAGCAGGCATGCCTTCTAATATCCCAATAAGAGCATCTCCATGCGATTCTCCAGCAGTCAAAAATCTTAACATTTTAACCCCCTTTCACTCCCTAACTTATTTATAGGTAGAATAAACTTAGAATCTTATGGCCCCAAACCATAGCCACAAAACTGGCTAAAGAGATATACGGTCCATAAGGTATTATATCTTCTTTTTTTACAAATTTCATATAAATACCTATAGGCGCGCCAAAAAAAGGCGCTAAAAAGAAAATAAGTACCGCCATCTTGCAACCTAAAAAAGCTCCAAGCATTGCCATGAGCTTTACATCGCCTCCGCCCATGCTTTCCTTTTTAAACGCGAGTTGTCCTAAGACTCCTGTAAGATATATCAGCCCGCCTCCCGCCAAAGCCCCTATTATAGAATTCAGAAAAGCTCTTTTCCAGGTAAAAGCGCTCTGAATCCCTGGAAAACTTACGCTCAAAATAATCCCTATAAATATGCCTACAAGGCTAATTCTATCTGGTATTATCTGAAACTCCAGATCAATAAAAGTAACTACGATAAGGCTGAATGTCAATAAACTGTATATCCAGAATATATAATTGAGCCCAAAATTCATATATAAAATAAGAAAAGATACCGCGCTTATAAGCTCTACTGCAAAATAACGAAAAGATATTTTTTCATGGCAGACCCTGCACCTACCTTTCAGCATAAGATAACTTGCTAAAGGTATATTATCATACCATGGTATAGGCTTTTTACATGAAGTGCACCTTGAACCAGGGTATACAATAGATTCATTGCGCGGAATCCTATATATGCATACATTCAAAAAACTGCCAATTATTAAACCAAAGATAAAAATGAATATAAATATCATATTCTACCTACCTAAGTTGACACTTTGACATTGTCAGAGTGTCAACTTAGCGCTTGCTTGAGAGCCTTTTTCATAACTTTTATCGGGGCAATTTTACCTGTCCAAAATTCAAATGCATGGGCGCCTTGATATAAAAGCATGCTTAAACCGCCTGCACAACGCAAACCAAGCAACTTTGCATCTCTAATTAATTCTGTTTCCCTGTTATAAACCACATCGTACACATACAAATCTTTATGGAGTATTTTCTTATCTACTACTCCAAGGCCTCCTTCTTTCATGCCTACAGGAGAAGCATTAACTAACAGCTGACATTCATTTATTTTTTCAGGCAATTGTTCTGAAGATATGTATTCTATTTTTTTCTTTAAAATAGCTTGCCAATCTTGCGACAATTTTGAAAAATATTCTTTTGCAGAATCTACTTGGGCTTTATTTATTTCGCATACGTACATTTTATTAATTCCGATGTTACTAAGTGCAGCTATAACAGCTCTACCAGCACCACCACAACCTATAACTAATGCGTTCTTATTGTCTGCATCAAATTTTAAATCTTCTTTTAATGCAGTCTGAAAACCTAAAACATCTGTATTCTGATATTCTAAAGTATTTACTGTTCTTTTAACTGTGTTTACAGCTCCTGTCAACATAACATTAAATTGCGTATGCTTAACTGGCGCTTCATGTTTCTTCTCTAGTATCTCTCTTGCCTTGATCTTATGCGGTACGGTTATATTGAAACCAGCTACATCTTTTCTATTGAGAATAAAATATTCCAGTTCTTCAGGCCTTACTTCAAATAATTTATACTCTGCTTCAATCCCGAGCTCTTTAAACGCAGCATTATGCATTGCAGGCGATAAACTATGTTTTACTGGCCAACCGATAACACCGTATATACTCATTATTTTACAATTTTAATTTTTCGGATTCAGGCTTTGCTTTGCGCAAGTGGTTGAATATCAATTTATTTACGGCATTTATATACGCCTTTGCGCTGGCCTCTATAATATCCGTAGAGGTTCCCCTGCCAAAGACTTCGTCTTTATTGGACTTAATCCTGACGCTAACCTCTCCCAAAGCATCTTTACCGCCTGTAATAGATTTTAAGGAATAGTCCAAGAGTTTACATTTTAAACCTGTTATGGCGTCTATGGCTTTGTAACAGGCATCAACAGGGCCATCGCCGGAAGAGGACTTCCTTAGAACTCTGGTGTCTTTTTTTAGGCCTATTGTAGCTTTTGGTATAACCTTATTTCCGCTAACTATATTTAGATCTTCCAAGCGATATGTCTCAGGAATGGATACTATCTCATCCTCCACTATTGATAAAAGATCCTCGTCGAATATCTCTTTTTTCTTATCGCTAAGTGTCTTAAATCTCTCAAACGCCTTCGACAATTCATTTTCATCCAGCTCAAATCCAAGCTTTATCAATCTGTCATTAAAAGCATGCCTGCCTGAATGTTTTCCCAGGACAAGCCTTGTGCCTCCAAAACCAACATCCTGAGGCTTTATTATTTCATAGGTAGAACGTTTTTTTAACACGCCATCCTGATGAATACCTGCTTCATGGCTAAAGGCGTTCTGCCCCACTATTGCTTTATTTGGCTGGACAACAATGCCGGTAAGCTTACTGACAAGGCGGCTTGTTTTGTAAAGTTCTTTTTTATTTATTGAGGTAGCCACGCCGAATATATCCTTGCGAGTTTCAAGAGCCATAACTATTTCTTCAAGAGAAGCATTGCCTGCTCTTTCTCCAATGCCATTTATAGTGCACTCAACTTGCTCTGCCCCGTTCTCGATTGCTGAAAGAGAATTGCTGACGCCCAGACCCAGGTCATTGTGGCAATGCACGCTGATAATAGCTTTGTCTATATTGGGAACTTTTATTTTTATTGTCTTTATAAGTTCGCCAAACTCCACTGGTATTGCGTAGCCTACAGTATCAGGGATATTCACGGTTTTTGCGCCAGCCTTTATAACAGACTCTATAACCTTGCAAAGAAAATCCCTATCTGAACGCGAAGCATCTTCCGGAGAGAATTCTACATCGTCGCAGAAATTCCGCGCATATTTCACAGCCCAAGCCGCAAGTTTCAATATCTCGGATTCGGCTTTTTTCAGTTTGTACTGCATGTGAATCTTTGAGGTAGCCAGAAAAACATGGATCCTGGGATATCTTGCGGGCTTAACAGCTTCTGCGCAAACTTCAATATCTGATTTCATAGACCTCGCAAGTCCGCAGATTGAAACACCTTTCACTAAACTTGCCACCTTATAGACTGCATTGAAATCGCCTTTTGAAGCAATAGGAAAACCCGCTTCAATAATATTGACGCCTAACTTCGTAAGCTGTCTAGCTATTTTTATTTTAGAATCAGTATCCAGGCTAGCCCCTGGCGACTGCTCTCCGTCCCTTAAAGTTGTGTCGAATATAATTATTTTCTTCATCTTTACATCAATTCTTTAGCCAATTTTGCCTCCGATGTTTCGCTTTGCAAAGCAAAGCGACGGGGGCAAAATTCAGCGGCGGCTATGCATTCTTTTTCATCCACGGCATCATTTCTCTGAGCGATTTACCCACTGCCTCAATCTGATGTTCATCGCCTTGCTTTAACAAATTATTAAAATTTGACCTGCCTGCTTCATTTTCTCTTATCCACTCTCTTGCAAATTTGCCTTTTTGAATTTCTTTCAAAATCTTTTTCATCTCTTTTCTGGTTCTCTCTGTAATAACTCTTTTGCCACGCGTTAAATCCCCATAACATGCAGTATTAGAAACTCTTCTCCTCATGCCTGAAATCCCTGTTTCCTGAATAAGATCTGTTATCAGCTTTAATTCATGCAATACTTCAAAATACGCAATCTCAGGCTGATACCCTGCTTCTACCAATGTATCAAATCCAGCCTTTATTAACTCGCTCGCCCCACCGCATAAAACTGCCTGCTCTCCAAAAAGGTCTGTCTCGGTTTCTTCTTTAAAAGTCGTCTCTATCACGCCTGCCTTGGTTGCACCCAATCCCTTTGCATAGGCAAGAGCTAATTTTAACGCATTACCTGTAGCATCCTGAAATATCGCCACCAGACACGGCACACCCTTGCCTTCTTCATACATCTTTCTTACCAAAGCGCCCGGGCCTTTTGGAGCTACCATAAATACATCTACATTCTTCGAAGGCTTTATCTGTTTAAAATGAATATTGAACCCATGAGAAAAACACAATGCCTTTCCTTTTTTTAGATTAGGCTTAATATATTCTTTATACACCTTTGCCTGGACATGATCCTGAGTAAGTATCTGTATTATGTCTCCAAGTTTTGCTGCTTCGCCAACTGACACAGGCTTAAAACCATCCTGCACAGCAAGCCTATAATTATCTGTTCCTTCCAATTCGCTTACAACTACATCTACACCGCTATCCCGTAAATTCAAAGCTTGACCTCTGCCTTGAATTCCATATCCTATAATAGCCACTTTCTTGCCTTTAAGAATGTTTAAATCCGCATCCTTGTCATAATAAATCTTCAGCATCTCATCCTCCTATTTTTGTTAAGTAAGTTGACAAAACCGTCATTGTCAAAAGTATTAACTTGAAAATTTATCCTTAATTATTATGGTATGTTTTTATTTTGCAATAGCAATTCTACCGCTTCTAACAAGCTCTTTTATTCCAAATTGCTTTAAGCTGTTCAATAACTCTCTAATCTCATCCTGATCTCCCATCATCTCGATAATAGCAATGTCATCTGTATGTTGAATTGCTTTTGCACCAGTCTTATTTAAAACTCCGTCTAACTTGGATTTATCCTTTGAGGAATAACCAACCTTAACCAGCACAAGCTCTCTGTCAACATGGCCTTTCTTGGTGAAATCAGTAACAATAATAATATCTATCAGTTTATTGAGCTGCTTTTTTATCTGCTCCAGTATTTTTTCATCTTCCGCTTCCACCACCATTGTCATATAAGAAATGGTGGGATCGAGAGTTTCTGATACTGCGAGAGACGCTATGTTATAGCCGCGCGCACTGAACAAACTTGCTATACGAGCAAGCACTCCGAATTTATTTTCAACTAAAACCGCTATAGTATGTCTCATATTCTTATATTAAGCTAGCCCTTCTATCATTCTATTTAACGCTTCACCCGCAGGAACCATGGGAAACACGTTTTCTTCTCCTTCTACTTTAAAATCAATAAGCACGACATTATCTATAGAAATCGCTTTTTCAATTGCCTTGCGAACATTTTCTTTTTTTGTAACACATATTCCTATAGCCCCATAACTTTCCGCCAATTTCACAAAATCAGGACTTGTTAAATTAGTATACGAATACCTCTTTTTATAAAATAATTCCTGCCACTGTCTTACCATGCCAAGATAGCCGTTATTGAGTATAGCGACCTTTACATTAATCTTATTAGAGACGCATGTGGCAAGTTCCTGTATGTTCATCTGTATAGAACCGTCTCCTGCTATATCAAAAACTATGCTATCAGGTTTTCCTACCTTTGTACCCATCGCTGCCGGAAAACCAAACCCCATAGTCCCAAGTCCGCCTGACGAAATAAATGTGCGCGGATAATCATATTTATACCACTGAGCAGCCCACATCTGATTCTGGCCAACCTCTGTTGTAATAATAGCGTTTCCTTTAGTAGCCTCATAAATCTGTTCTACGACATACTGAGGTTTTATTATATCTTTCTTATCCTGGTATTTAAGCGGATATTTTTTCTTCCAGGATTCAATGGCCTTAAGCCACTCGAATGTATCAGGCAGTTTATTTATGTCTTCTATTAATTGGCCCAGGATATTCTTTGCGTCCCCTACAATAGGTATATCCACTTTCACATTTTTACTGATAGATGTAGGATCTATATCGATGTGTATAATCTTAGCGTAAGGCGCAAATTTATCAAGACGTCCAGTAACCCTGTCGTCAAAACGCGCGCCCACAGCAAGTATTAAATCCGCCTCCATAATGGCGTGGTTGGCATAAGCGGTCCCGTGCATTCCGAGCATGCCAAGAGAAAGTTTATGCGTAGCCGGGAAACATCCTATACCCATCAGCGTCCATGTAATAGGCGCATTAAGTTTCTCTGTCAGCTTCTTTAATTCATGATGAGCTTCCGAGGTAATAACTCCTCCTCCCGCATAGATAAGAGGTTTTTTAGCAGATGCTATCAGCTTGGCTGCTTTTTTAATCTGTCCAGGGTGACCAAAACAAGTCGGCTTATAGCTTCTGATTTCAATTTCCTCAGGCCATATAAATTCTGCTTCCTGCTGTTGGATATCTGTAGGTATATCAATTAAAACCGGACCTGGCCTTCCGCTTGAAGCAATATAAAACGCCTCGCGAATAGTCCTTGCCAGATCTTTAACATCTTTTACCAAATAATTATGCTTTGTTATCGGCCGCGTAATGCCTGTAACATCTGCTTCCTGAAATGCGTCATTGCCGATTAAAAAACTTTTAACCTGACCTGTAATTGCTATCATCGGGATAGAGTCCATGTATGCATTAGCAATGCCGGTTGTAAGATTTGTAGCGCCTGGTCCAGAAGTCGCAAGGCATACGCCAACTTTTCCTGTTGCGCGGCTATATCCGTCTGCTGCGTGAGCCGCGCCCTGTTCATGCCTGGTCAATATAAATCTTATATCAGCGTCATATAAGACATCAAATATAGGCAGAACCTGGCCGCCAGGATAGCCGAATATCACTTCAACGCCTTCTTTTTTAAGAGCTTCTATTAATATTTTTGCGCCTGTAAGTTTCATAGTTTACTCTAATACCGCGCCTTTACTTGCAGAAGACACCATGCGGCTATATCTTGAAAGCCAGCCACTCGTAACTCTTGGTTTAGGCGCTCTCCATTTTTTAAGACGCTTTTCTATCTCAGAAGGAGATATATCTACATCTATGCGCCTTTCACTTATATTCACTATAATTACATCGTTATTTTTAATCACAGCTATTGGCCCACCTTTACTAGCTTCGGGAGAAACATGGCCTATGCAAGGGCCACGTGTTCCGCCTGAAAATCTGCCGTCTGTAACAAGTGCCACGTCATTGGATAAACCCATGCCCACTATTGCCGACGTAGGAGAAAGCATTTCTCTCATGCCAGGGCCTCCAGCTGGGCCTTCGTATCTAATAACAACTACATCGCCTTTTTTAATCTTTCCGTTTAAGATAGCGCTCATTGATTCTTCTTCAGAGTCAAATACCTTTGCCATGCCTCTAAAAAACATAGCCTCTTCGCTCACTGCGCCCTGTTTTACAACGCATCCATCAGGAGCAATATTGCCTTTTAATATAGCAATGCCGCCTTCTATTTTGTAAGGATTGTCGAGCGGTCTTATAATCTCTTCGTCTGAAACTTTACTGAGCCCTGCGATTTCTTTTATGGATAAGCCGCTCACAGTAGGATTATCGTTTAATTTTGTCTCAAGCCTTTTTAAAACACCCGGTATCCCTCCTGCAGTTTCCAGGTCTTCCAGAAAATACTCTCCTCCTGGCCTTAAGTCAGATATTTTAGGAGTGGACCTGCTTATCTTGTCAAACATATCCAGCGACAATTGAATTCCTGCTTCTTTTGCTATTGCTGTAAGATGCAAAACTGTATTTGTAGACCCGCCTAGCGCCATATCCACCATTATTGCGTTCAAGAATGCCTTTTTATTCATAATAGAGCGCGGTTTTGCATTTCTTGAAACAAGGTTTATTATCCTCTTACCGCTCTCAAAAGCTATTCTCATTTTTTTGCTGGATACCGCTAGAGACGTAGCGCATCCCATTAAAGACATGCCCATTGTCTCAGCAAGACAACTCATTGTATTGGCTGTAAAAAGCCCCTGGCATGAGCCAGGGCCAGGGCACGCGTTCATCTCAAGTTCATCCATATCCTCTTTTGAGATTTCACCCTTTTTGAATTTTCCAACAGCTTCAAATGTATCCCTTACAAGATCCAGCCGCCTTCCTTTATAATGGCCTGTCATCATCGGGCCTGCTGTGACAATAATGGTAGGTATATTCACTCTCGCGCTTGCCATTAACATACCTGGAGTAATCTTGTCGCAATTGGTTAAAAGCACAAGGCCATCAAGTGAATACGCACCTGCGATAGTCTCAACCATATCTGCTATCAGCTCTCTTGACGCAAGAGAATATTTCATGCCTGAATGGCCCATTGCTATGCCATCGCATATACCTGGTATTCCAAAAACAAAAGGTTTTCCGCCTCCTGCGTAGACCCCATTTTCAATAGAGCGCTCCAGCGTTCGCATATGCATATGGCCTGGTATAAGGTCAGTAAAGCTGGACGCTATTCCTATAAAAGGCTTTTTCAGATCATTGCAGCATGCGCCTGTGGCATATAGAAGAGCCCTGTTGCCTGCTTTGGAAATACCTTTTTTAATAATATCGCTTCTCATAACACCCTCAATTTTAAACTAAATAATTTCTATCTTAGCGTTTTTCTTTAACGCATCTAAAGTTTTATTTACTTCATCTCTCTTGCGCTTATCAATTAAAAATTTTTCTATATCTTTCGAGACCTCCTCATAGGTTAAGGTATGGGCCGCTTTCTTATCTGTTACCTTTATTACATGATATCCAAATTGAGTTTCAACCACAGGGCTGATCTGGTCTTTTTCAAGGCCAAAAGCAGCGTCTTCAAAAGACTTCACCATCTGGCCTTTTCTAAAATAACCAAGGTCTCCGCCATTAGAGGCTGAGCCGTCTTCTGAATTTTCTTTAGCAAGTTTTGCAAAATCTTCGCCTGACATAGCCCTGGTTCTCAATGCCTCTATCTTTTCCTTTGCTTTTTGTTTTTCTTCTGGAGTTGCTTTCTCTCCAGCCTTTATAAGTACATGACTTGCCTTTACTTCATCAGGAACATCTAATTTATCTTTATTAGCTTCATATTCCTGTTTTTTCTCATCTTCTGTCACAGGGCTTAATTTAGAGAAAACATTCTTTTCTAAATATGCATTTATAGAAATACCTTTTTTGATATCTTCTTTTAGATCCTTTAGTTCTATACCTCTTTCCTTTAATACCTTCTGAAATTCCTGGTCAGAACCAAAGCCTTTTTTAATATTCCCCAGCTGGCTGTCAACATCTTTGCTCAGATCTCCGAGACTTGCCTTCTGGCTTTCCTGGTATAACAATTCTGCGGATACAAGTTCGTTGAGTATATCCTTTCTTAATTTATCCTTTTCTTCTTCTTTTACAGCGGTTCCGAACATTTTCTGGTTTTCTATAAAATTATTAACTGCCGCATCCAACGTTGTTTTCTTAATCCCTACCCCGTTAACCTTTGCTGCAAAGCCTTCTTTCTGGGAAGCTGCATCTGAAGAAACAATAGAAAATAATACAATCGCAATAAATGCTGCTGCCGCAAACCAAATATTCCTGATACGCATGACATCTCCTTTTCCATGGTTGGTTTAAAATCTCTAGCCATTAACTTTTTATTATCTCATTTTAGCAAACAAAGTTCAATATAATTTTATCTGGCCAAAGTTGACGGTGAATTGTAACTCATATTGCGAAAATTTTCAATTCAAAACCCCTGACCTGTTATTTGTAATATTTAAAACCAACTCGTTTGGTGTCTTGTAACCCAGTATCTTACGAGGATAGTCATTCATCCAGCTTTCTATCCTTT
>JAHJQM010000023.1 GCA_018819285.1 Candidatus Omnitrophota bacterium | reverse complement strand
GTAGTTCCTTGCCTGGGCTAAGCCGCGGCTAGAAAGAACCTTTGTGATAGCGCTGGTAAGCGTGGTCTTGCCGTGATCAACATGTCCTATGGTGCCGATATTTACGTGTGGTTTTTTACGTTCAAATTTTTCTTTTGCCATGTTAATCCTCCTGATTAAACGTTAATCGACGGAGCTGCTGATGGGAATTGAACCCATGACCTCTTCCTTACCAAGGAAGTGCTCTGCCGACTGAGCTACAGCAGCATTAAATGCCGCTATCATGGTATATGGTATATAGAATTAGGAATTTTACCATATTCTAGGCTATTGTCAAGAAAAAAATAATATATTTTATACTATTTTCAATAATAGGTAACGCCGATTGTTCTTGCCAGCCCTGGCTATTGCAATATATGTTACCTAACTATTCAAATAATACAAAAATTGTGGAACTATCGGGACTCACTTCGATTCCTCTTCAATAATCTGGAGCTGGCGAGAGGAATCGGCGCTTTGCCCTTCGGGCAAAGTCGGCCACTCGTCCCGATAAACAAATGCTCCTATGCGTCGCATTTATCGGGACTCACTTCGATTCCTCTTCAATAATCTGGAGCTGGCGAGAGGAATCGAACCTCCAACCTATGGTTTACAAAACCATTGCTCTGCCGTTGAGCTACGCCAGCGAAATTTGTGAAGCAAAATTCGGAGCGGGTGAACGGGATCGAACCGTCGTAACTAGCTTGGAAGGCTAGCGCTCTACCATTGAGCTACACCCGCATGATAGACAGAGAAAGATTTGGCGCTTTGCCCTTCGGGCAAAGTCGGCCATTCGCTTTGCTGTCGTCCGCCAATATTCTTGGCGGACTTTTCCTCGCTTCGCTCGGCGCAAAGCTCTATTCAAATCCCCTGCTACCTACTATTTTTAAGCTTACATGGTGGGCAGAGAAGGATTTGAACCTTCGTAGGCGTGAACCATCAGATTTACAGTCTGACCCCTTTGGCCACTCGGGTATCTGCCCCTAATAATTTAATTGCGTACGGGATATTATCTAAAATATCGCCCGCTATTAATCCTAGTTCCCCTTTATCCTTTGCCGCAAAATCTCCTGCAAGACCATGCACATAAACGCCTAACACGCTTGCGTCAAATATCTTTAGCCCTTGGCTAAGAAAACCTGCGATAATTCCTGCAAGCACATCCCCACTTCCCGCAGTAGCCATACCAGGATTACCAGTACTATTTATATAGCATTTTCCGCTAGGCTCTGTCACTACAGTGCCTGCGCCTTTTAAAACTACCACAGCATTATAATCATGCGAGAATTTTTTTGCAACAATTAATCTATGATTTTTTATATACTTTATCTCTTTTTTAATAAGTCTGGACATCTCTCCCAGATGGGGGGTAATTACATAACTCGGTTTAATTTTTTTGAGCAGATTCACATTTTTACTTATTGCATTTAATGCATCTGCGTCCAGAACCATCGATTTGTTAATCTTAAGAATTAATCTGAGGATTAATTTTTGAGTTTCAGGGTTTTGCGAAATCCCTGGCCCTAAAACTACGTTATCTGAAGCCTTAACTTTTTTTAGTATCTCTTTCTCTGCCTTCAAAGATAATGAAATTTCTTTTGTTTCAGCCAGACTGAGAAGCATTACCTCCGTAAGCTTTTGGGACATCATTAAATTCAATGAAACAGGTATGCCTAATGTAGCAAGGCCTGCGCCTGAACGAAGCGCTGCGTTTGAGCACAGCGCTGCTGCGCCTGTTAAACCTCTGGACCCAGCCAGAATAAAAACATGCCCAAAGTTACCCTTATAGCTATTTCTTGGCCGTTTTTTAAGTAAACCCTTAAATTCTCGTTTTATTTTAACATCCATAATATTATGTAGTAGAGGACAGTCACGACTGCCCCCTACTCGTTTCTCCAGAGTATTGCATTGCTGATTGCGTAATTATTTGTATGAGACATGCTGACTATTATCTTGTTTAACTTATTCTTGTTTGCAAATTTCATGGCTTCTTCGTGCAATATTACTTCCGGCTTGCCTTTTGAATCATTCAGGACTTCTATATTTTTTAAGTTTATGCCCACCCTTGTATCTCCGAATGCCTTTAAGACTGCTTCTTTGCAGGCAAACCTCGCAGCCAAATTTTCATGCGGAAATTTTTTTTTGTTCGCATAAGAAAGTTCCCTCTTGGTAAAAACCCTGCTCAGGAATTTATCGCCCCACATATCCAGAGCTTTTTTTACCCGCGATACCTCTATTATATCAATGCCTGTTCCTATTATCATTATCTTATTATCTTAAATAAGTTGACACTCCAACAATGTTAGAGTGTCAACTTATTCTGATATTAACGCCTGCATATCCCTAACTGCTTTATACAATCCTGTAAACACAGCCCGAGATATTATAGAATGGCCGATATTTAGCTCGTTTATGCCTTTAATATTAGCTATTGGTTTAACATTCATATAATTAAGGCCATGCCCCGCGTTTACAATAATGCCTTTGGACATTGCGTATTCGGCTGAATCTTCTATTTTCTTAAACTCTTTGGACATAGACTTCTTATCTTTCGCCAGACTATATTCTCCTGTATGTATTTCTATAATGCCTATACCTATATATATAGCAGAACGGATCTCCTTCTTGTCAGGCCCAATAAAAACACTCACGTCTATGTCTTTTTCATTGAACAATGCTGTTACCTTAGCCAGCTTTTTTTCAAATTTTATAACGTTTAATCCACCTTCTGTTGTAAGTTCCCGCCTTTTTTCAGGCACTAGAGTAACTTGATCAGGCCCAAGCTTCAAGGCGATAGCCACTATCTCCGGATTTATTGACATCTCAAGATTAAACCTTATATTTATTCTTCTCCTTAACTCAATGACATCACTATCATTTATGTGCCGCCTGTCTTCCCTTAGATGCGCAACAATGCTGTCACAACCTGCCTTCTCGCATATCAAAGCAGCTTCAATAGCGCCAGGTTCCACGCCTCCCCTGGCCTGCCTTAAAGTTGCAACGTGATCTATATTAACTCCTAATTTAGGCATTTTTTCTCTTGAAAAGATCTTTATTTCACTGGCTTTTTATTATAGGATGGATTTTGAATCTGCCTTATAGTCGAAGTTTTATATAATTGCTTGACCATATTTTTTTCTTTGATCAGCTCTTCGTTAACATAAAACCACGTTATTACAGCAAGTACCAGCGATACTATTTTTATCCAGAAATTATTTGTCATCCAATTATTCATTTAATGAACACTTGACTTATGGAACGAACAAAGCGAGTGAACATAAGTCAATGTGCGAATTAATCCTTGATATTTTGCGTAGTACATTAAAATAACTAGCTTCTAGTGCGTTCAAATCCCCCGCAAAATGTCAAGGATAAGTTCGGACTTATAACTTACATCGTCCTACGGACTCCGTAAGTTATGTCCTTACTTATTTCCTGTCTTTCTTATCCGGCCTGTAAAGATTACTTAGAACTCTCTCCAGAGATTCTCTGTCTAGGTCATGTGTAAGCCTGCCGCCTATTGCTACAGAAACCCCTCCTGTTTCTTCAGACACAACAACTACTATAGCGTCAGTCTCCTCGCTTAAACCAAGGGCTGCCCTGTGCCTTGTGCCAAGAGTCGTTAAAACCTTTGGATTCTGCGTAAGCGGAAAAAGACATCCTGAAGCGGCTATCCTTTCCCCTGCAACAATTATACCTCCGTCGTGAAGCGGGGTATTCGGCATGAATATAGTTATCAAAAGCTCTGAATTCATTTTTGCATCTATTTCTATGCCGCTTTCTATATAATTTTCAAGCCTCATTTCTCTTTCGATAGCAATAAGCGCCCCTATCTTTTTCTTGGATAGCAAAAAACACGTTGTGGTTATTTCGCTTATTATCTCTGACTCTTTGAGGAAAAATCTGGACCATCTGCGCTGCCCTATGTTAGCAAGGCCTCTTCTTATCTCTTGTTGGAATATTATAAGAAATGCCAATATAGACAATGCAAATATTTTTGTAAATATCCAGTTTATCCTATCGAACCCAAGCTGCCTGGTAATGACAAATATCAGGGTTATTAAAATTACTCCTCTTAAAATATATACGCCTCTGGTGCCTCTTGCAAACAGTAAAATACCATAATACACAAACCATAATATGCCTATCTCTATCAATATCTTGGCTAATGATAGGTAATCAGTCATTATTTTTCTCCGTTACGGCTAATTGCATCGGCAATTATAACAACCTGCTTCATTTCTTTAACGTCATGCACCCTTACTATATCTGCGCCGTTTTTGATCGCTATAGCTACTGACGCTGCAGTACCGAATTGTCTTTTATCAGGTTCAGCGCCTGTGAGTTTTCCTATAAAAGACTTTCTTGAAGTTCCGATAAGTACGGGCAGCTTAAATTCTTTAAATTCAGAGAGCCTGTTTAAAATCTGAAGATTATGCTCTAGTGTTTTTCCAAACCCAATTCCAGGGTCTATTATTATATTTTCTTTTTTTATGCCTCTTGTTATTGATTTTTCAATAATGACTTTTAACCTCTCTTTAATTTCCTGAACAACATTCCTATAATTCGGGCTATGTTGCATTGTTTGTGGGGTGCCTTTTATATGCATCAGCACAACCCTTGCATTAAATTCCCTAGCTACGTCTATAATTTCAGAATCCGACTCCAATCCTGTTATATCATTTATTATTGATGCCCCATTTTCTAACGCAAGTCTTGCAACTTCTGCCTTGGCTGTATCTATCGAAATAGGAACACTTATTCTTTTTGACAATCTCCTGATAACAGGTATTGTCCTTTTTATCTCTTCTTCAATAGCCACAGGCTCTGCTCCTGGCCTGGTAGACTCGCCTCCTATGTCAATTATATCAGCTCCGTCTTCAACCATCCCTTCTGCTATTCTGACTGCTCTATCTACATCTTGATATATACCGTCTCCGCTAAAAGAATCAGGCGTAACATTCAGTATCCCCATTATATAGGTACGGGAACCGAATTTAAAATCTATCATACTTGTGCAGGAAAAACTATCTTTTTTACCTCTTCCGAATCTAATACCTCTTTTTCAAGCAATGTTTCAGCAAGGGCTTTTAATTTTTCAACATTAGCTGTCAGTTCATCTTTTGCCCGCTTATAGCACTCTTCTATGATTTTACGTATCTCTTTATCTATTTCTACAGCTGTTGCTTCACTGTAATTTCTTTCTTCCACAATATCGCGGCCAAGAAATATCTGATCTTCTCTTCTCCCAAAAGTAAGATTTCCAAGTTTCTCGCTCATACCCCATCTCATTACCATATCCCTGGCAATATCAGTAGATTTTTCTAAATCGTCTTGAGCGCCCGTTGAAAGCTCTCCAAACGTAAGATCTTCGCTAGCCCTGCCGCCCAATATGCCAACTATCCTTCCTGTCAGCTCTTTTTTAGTCACTATGTACCTGTCTTCCAGAGGTAGCCTCATAGTATAGCCAAGCGCAATGCCCCTTGGTATAATAGAAACTTTATGCAAGGGATCAGCTCCTGGTATTAGAAGCGCTAAAAGCGCATGGCCTGATTCATGATACGAAACTATTTTTTTCTCCTCTAGGTTTATAACCCTTGTCTTTTTTTCAGGCCCTGCAATAACTCTTTCAATAGACTCTCCTAATTCTTTCATCTCCACATTTTCCTTATTTCTCCTCGCAGCCAAAAGAGCAGCCTCGTTCACAAGATTAGCAAGGTCTGCCCCTGAAAAGCCAGATGTCTGTCTTGCAATGTATTTAAGATCAGCGTCTTTGTTGAGCTTAATGTCTTTTGTGTGAACTTTTAATATCGCTTCTCTGCCCATGATATCAGGCCTGGAGATAACTATTGTCCTGTCAAATCTCCCTGGCCTTAACAATGCTGGGTCCAGAACATCAGGCCTGTTAGTAGCTGCTATCAATATTACGCCTTCCTGCGTATCAAATCCATCCATCTCTACAAGAAGCGCGTTTAAGGTTTGCTCCCTTTCATCATGCCCTCCGCCAATTCCTGCAAACCTCTGTCTTCCAACAGCATCTATTTCATCAATAAAAATAATGCATCCTCTGCCGCTTATCTTTGCAGAGCGCTTGGCTTGCTCAAAAAGATCTCTTACTCTGGAGGCGCCTACGCCCACAAACATCTCTACAAAGTCAGAACCGCTTATGTTGAAAAATGGCACGCCTGCTTCGCCGCTCACTGCCTTTGCTAGAAGGGTTTTTCCAGTGCCAGGAGGCCCCATGAGTAATACCCCTTTTGGAATCTTCCCTCCTAATTTCTGGAACCTCTTGGGATCTTTTAAAAATTCTATAATCTCCTTAAGTTCTTCCTTTGCTTCGTCAACCCCGGCAACATTATCAAATGTTATTTTTAATTTATCGCCTGCTATCTGTTTTGCGCGGCTTTTCCCGAACGAAAGTATCTTGCCTCCGCCTTGCGCGCCTCTATATACAAAAAACCACAGGAATCCTATAAATAAAAGCATTGGCCCAAGCGAATAAAAAAGATTTGTCCATAACGTCTTTGGAGGCTTAACGTCAAAATCAGGCACATTGTTACGTAATAAATTTAAAAGCTCAGGATCTTCTTGGGGTATATGCACTGTGAAACGCGTTCCGCTGGAAAGCGTGCCTTTGAGCTCGTCTTCTACTTTTACAACAGACTTAATGGCCACTGTTTGCTTGTTGCCTTGCAATAGCCTGTAAAATTCACCATAACTCAGCTCTTTCGGAAGCGAAGCCTGGGAG
The DNA here is from genome assembly GCA_018819285.1 of Candidatus Omnitrophota bacterium. Classification (GTDB taxonomy): domain Bacteria; phylum Omnitrophota; class Gorgyraeia; order Gorgyraeales; family Gorgyraeaceae; genus UBA10183. The sequence continues at coordinate 56,691 of JAHJQM010000023.1, read as the reverse complement.
AAAGAATCTATCCTGAATATATATATAAGAAGCAAAAACAGCCCTATCCACAATAAAATATTCTTATTAACCTTATTTCCGCCTTTTTTTTCCATATTAATACATCTCCTAAATTAGATACATATATTACCACAGCTTATTTGAATAAATCAACTTTTTATTAATTTCAAGACAATATTTGTTCTATCTTTCGCAACGCTTATACCTGCTGGTAAGTCAACTATTGAGTTCACAGGCCTATTATCAATCAAATCTTCCATTTCCTTCCAGTGCTGATACGTAAGTCTCCTCAGGTCGCCCTTGAATTCTTCCAGAGCAGCTCTTAAAATTCTTTTTCTTACAGCTTCTGGCTGCTTTTTAAATTTTTTGATATCTATCAGAATCTCTTCCTGGCTAACTTTCGACACACTCCTAAATTTTCTCTTTGCATGCTTATTTAAAAATTCATCCTCCGTCCGTAGATTTTCTGCCATATTGGCAAGGACTTTCTTGATATTAGAATTAAAATTTTTTTCCAGAAGAGGGATTAATTCCAGTCTGATCTTATTTCTTGTAAAGATAGTTTTATTGTTCGAAGAATCTTTTCTGAATTTAAGGCCTGTTTCCAAAATAAAAGCCTCTACCTCTTTTCTGGATATCTCTATAAGCGGCCTTATTATCTTAAACCCCTGTATATCTTTAACGGGACTAATCCCTCCTAGCCCTTTCATGCCAGCGCCTCTTATGATTCTCATAAGGACTGTCTCAGCCTGATCATCGCTTGTATGGCCAACAGCTATTTTATTTATATCTCTTTTTTTTGCCAAGCGCTTAAAAAAATCATATCTCTCGAACCTCGCAGCCTCTTCTGGAGAAATTCCTTTTTCTTTGCTAATTCTTGGGACATCTATTTCTTCCCAGACAATCTCAAGGTTATATTTTTTTGCCAAGTCTTCGCAGAACTTCCTATCAGCTCTGGATTCTTCACCTCTAAATTTATGATCAAGATGCGCGAGCAATATATTTAATGAATATTCTTTTTTCAAGCTATAAAGAACATGGAGCAATGTAACTGAATCAGGCCCTCCCGAAAGACCTACCAGAACACTATCATTTCTCTCTAACATGCTATGTTTTCTTATAGTGGATTTAACTTTATCTAAAAAAGTGGCAAGCATGATATATTTGCAATTTGCAAAATCTGGTAGCGGCGACTGGATTTGAACCAGTGACACGCCGGGTATGAGCCGACTGCTCTACCAAGCTGAGCTACGCCGCCATAAATTACTTCAACACTTCATTTAAACTCCCAGTCCTGTATCCTTCCAAATCCAGTGTAATATACTTAAACCCAAGCTGTTTTAAACGTTTTGTTATTTTATCACAAAATTTTTTATTCACAAACCTTTTTATATCCTCTTTTTCTACTTCAATTCTTGCGATATTATTGTGGCAACGAACTCTTACTTGAGATGCGCCTAGCTTTTTTATAAAATCTTCTGCTGCCTCTATTTTTATCAATACCTTCTTGTTTATCTTTTCGCCATATGGAAACCTTGAAGCAAGGCATGCCATTGAAGGCAGCATAGCAGTCTCTAGTTTTAATTTCGTAGAATAGCTTCTTATATCATGTTTTGAAAAACTTGCTTCTATGAGAGGGCTTCTAACCTTAAACTCTTTTTTTGCCCTGCTACCAGGCCTGTAATCTTTTCTATCATCCATATTCGACGCATCTAACACACAATCAAAATCTAGTTTTTTTGCTATTTTAGCTAATTTGCTAAATAATTCTTTTTTACAATAATAGCACCTGTTTATTGGGTTTTTTGTAAAATTTTTATTTTTAAGTTCATTTGTAAAAATTATTTTATGCCTAACTCCTAGCTTTTTTGCAAATCTCTTTGCCTGCTTAAGTTCAGCTCCAGTATATGTCTCTGAAACAGCTGTTACAGCCAGGACATTCCCATCCTGCAAAGTATCCTTTGCCATCTTAAGCAGGAAGCTACTATCCACCCCGCCTGAAAATGCCACCACCACTCTGCCCATCTTCTTTAAAATCTCTTTCAACGCCTCTATTTTGTCCATACTCTCCTTCTAAGTTGACACTCTGACAATGTCAGAGTGTCAACTTATAGAACTTTGTCTATCCAGCCGCCGCCTGAAACATATCCCCCATTATAAAAAACAGCTGCTTGTCCTGGCGTTATTGCGCTTTGCGGTTCTTTGAAATCTACTTCTGCAATATTACCGCCCAAATCCTTTACGCAAGCTAAAGCCTTTTTATGATTATATCTTATCTTTACCTCTAATTCTTTTTCCTTTTTAGCATCCTTTACCAGCCAGTTGATTTTCCTTACCAGAAATCTTTTTTTCTTCACATCTTCTGCGTTTCCGACAACAATAATATTATGCTTCGGCCTTATTTCTATAACATATAGAGGCTCTTTGGCCGCTATGCCAAGCCCTCTGCGCTGGCCTATTGTAAAATTCCAGAAACCCATATGATTTCCAATTGCCTTGCCAGATTTATCTATTATATTGCCTTTCTGAGGTTTTATATTTCTATGCTTCTTTAGAAAATTGGAATAATTATTATCCGGCACAAAACATATCTCCTGGCTATCAGGCTTATCGTATATGTTAAGCCTTAATTCTTTTGCCTTATTTCTGACATCATTCTTTGTAAGCTTACCTATCGGGAATAATATTTTTTTCAACTGGCTCTGTTTCAGGCAAAATAAAACATAGGATTGGTCTTTTGCTTTATCAACAGATTCTCTCAGCCCATAAGAACCATTTATTTCTATCCTGGCATAATGTCCTGTTGCGATAAAATTACAGTCCAGGCCAACGGCTTTTTTAAGCAGGCTTCCAAATTTTATTTTTTCATTACAAACAATGCATGGATTGGGCGTTCTGGCTGAAAGATATTCATCTGCAAAATAGTCTATTACATTCTTTTGGAAATCCGCTTCAAGATTTAAAACGTAGTGTTTTATGCCAAGGGCTCTTGAAACTTTTCTTGCGTCTTCTATATCTTTTAATGAGCAGCATGCCTTTGCTTTTTCCTGGCCGCACAACTCCCTCGGCCAAACCTTCATGGTGGCGCCTATGACTTCATAACCTTCTTCTTTTAATATAGCTGCTGCTACTGAACTGTCCACCCCACCGCTCATCGCAACTAGCACTCGCTTATTCTTCATATTGCTATTATTGCAAGGCCTTTAAGGGTAAGCTCTGGGTCTATTTTATCAATGCTTTCGCAATAGGGCCCTATAAGTTTAGAAAAACCCCCAGTAGCTATAACCTTGGCATTTCTAGAATACCGCCTTTTAAGCTTATACACTATGCCATCACATAAACTACTGAAACCATATATGATCCCTATGAGCATGCTTTCTTTTGTTTCTTTGCCCAATATGCCTTTTGGTTTTTTGATAATAACTTTTGGCAGAAGCGCTGTCTTTTCATGCAATGCCCACAATGAAATCCCTGGGCCAGGCGCTATAACTCCACCAATATATTGCCGCTTCTCGTTTACAATATCTATTGTTATAGCTGTGCCAAAATCCACAATTATACAAACCCCGCCATATAATTCATATGCAGCCCTGGCATTCACAAGCCTGTCAGAACCTACTTGTTTAGGGTTTTTGTAAAGATTCTTAACCCCGCTACCCACATCTCTTCCAACAACTATGAGATTTCTATTAATTACTTTTTTAATAATCTTTTCTACATTTTTTAAAGCAATCGGCACTACGCTAGTTACGATCACAGAATCTATAACCTTAAGATAAGGCTTTAACTTTGCCTCATAGTCTCCAGCCAAATCACCAGAATACGTAAGTATTCTAAAATCTCTCTTTAAAGTCTTTTTATCAAAAATACCATTATGGATACTTGTATTACCAATATCAATTGCTAACAACATAATTACCTCAACATTGTCACATCGCCAGCAAGAACTCTTTCATTGAGTCCTGAATCCATTCTTAATACAAGGGCGCCGTCTCTGTCAACATCTATAGCATAGCCTTCGATCTTTGTCTCGTGATATGTCACCTGAACCCTTGTGCCTAAAAAGTTTGAAAATTCTTTATATTCTCTTATAATCTCATCTATATGGCCGCTATTAAAAAACCTATAATATTTGTCCATATTTCTAAAAACACTTCTTACTATTTCAACTCTGGATAGCTCTCTGCCAGACTCTTCTGCAATAGAGGTTGCGCCTTTCGGCAGAAGTTCTTTTTTTGTATTTATATTAATCCCTACACCTATTATAACAAAATTAATCTTGTCTGTCTCGGCATTCATTTCAGTCAATACGCCGCATATCTTTTGGCTATCTATCAAAACATCGTTTGGCCATTTTATAAACGCGGCCAGATTTGTCATTTCTCTAATTGTCTTTGCAACGCTCAGGGCTGAAAAAAGCGTAATGCTAGACACCTCTTTTGGCAATATATCCGGCCTCAATATAACAGAAAAATACGCGCCTTTGGATTTAGGAGAAATCCAAATTCTACCCATCCTTCCTCTGCCAGCAGTCTGCGATTCTGCTATAACAATAGATCCCTCTTTTTCTCCGTGCATTGCGAGATCATACGCCGCATCATTAGTAGAGGCTGTTTCTTTGTAAGAATAAACCTTTTTGGCTATAATATCTGTTTTAAGACGCCACTTTAGCTCTACTTCTGTCAAGGAGTCAGGTACGGAGACTAGCTTGTAACCCAGATGCGGAAATGCCTCGATATCATAACCTTCTTCTCTTAGATTTTCTATGTGCTTCCACACTGCTGCGCGAGAAATTCCAAGTTCATGGCTAAGATCTTCGCCTGAAATATACCCTTCTTCGTGTCTCTTAAAATAATTCAATATCTTATCATTTAACATTATTTTTTAATCCCTTTATCCTGTCTCTCAATTTCGCTGCGCGTTCAAACTGTAAATTCCTAGCCAAAAGCTCCATCTCTCTTTCAAGTTCGGTAATTACCATTTCTTTTTCATAATCTTCTTCACTCTGGCCAGCTGCCTCAATAACAATCTCTTCTGCTTTTTTAAGAGATTCTATGCCGTTTCTAATGGCCTTTTCAATAGAGCGGGGCGTAATATTATTTGTCTTATTAAACTCTATCTGTTTCTCTCTTCTCCTATTTGTTTCCTCAATAGCCTTTCTCATTGAACTTGTTATAGTGTCCGCATACATTATAACATGGCCGTCAATATTCCTGGCCGCCCTTCCTGCCACCTGAATCAAAGATGTCTCTGATCTAAGGAAACCTTCTTTATCCGCATCCAAAATAGCCACCAGAGCCACCTCTGGCAAATCCAAGCCTTCTCTTAGTAGGTTTATCCCTACAAGGCAATCAAATTTCTGCATTCTTAAATCCCTTAATATCTCTGAGCGCTCAATAGCATCTAACTCTGAATGCATATACTTTACTCTCAGACCCAACTCTTTCAAATACCCGGCAAGGTCTTCGGACATCCTTTTTGTCAGAGTAGTGACAAATACTCTCTGGTTTTTCGATGCCCTTTGTTTTATGTTTTCAATAAGGTCTGGTATCTGATTCTTAGTTGGCTTTACAGTTATTTCTGGGTCCAACAACCCTGTCGGCCTTATGACCTGTTCCACTATCTGGTCTGAATTTTGCAGCTCGTATTCCGAAGGCGTAGCTGAAACAAATACTGTTTCATGAACAATAGCCATAAATTCTTCAAAGTTTAAAGGCCTGTTATCCAAAGCTGACGGAAGCCTAAATCCGTAATCAACAAGCGTCTGCTTGCGAGCCCTATCTCCTTTATACATGCCTCTCAGTTGCGGCATTGTAACATGCGATTCATCAATTATTGTCAAAAAATTTTTCGGGAAATAATCCAGAAGGCAGCTTGGCCTTGAACCTGCAAGCCTTTGACTTAGATGCCTTGAATAATTTTCTATACCGTTACAAAATCCCATTTCCTGAAGCATCTCGATATCATAACGCGTCCTGGACCCTAACCTCTGCGCCTCCAATAATTTATTCTGCGTCTTTAATTCCTTAAGCCTTTCTTCAAGCTCTGTCTCTATTGACATAATAGCCGAGTCTATCCTTTCCTGTGTAGTGACAAAATGTTTAGCTGGATATATCGCTATCTTTTCAATAGAATCCGCGAGTGCGCTGCCGCTAATAGGCTCTAATTCTGAAATCTTTTCTATCTCATCTCCAAAAAAAATTATCCTGAAAAATGTTTCTTTATATGCAGGGAATATATCTATGGTATCGCCCCTTACCCTGAAACAGCCTCTCTTAAAATCAATATCGTTTCTGGTGTAATGTATGTTTACAAGGCGAGATAATAGGTCGCTTCTTTTTATCGTGTCTTTCTTTTTTAAAAATAACAATAAATCTTTATAATCTTCGGGCGCGCCTAGGCCGTAAATGCACGACACGCTTGCTACTATAATAACATCGCTCCTGGACATAAGAGAACTGGTAGCGGATAGCCTGAGCCTGTCTATATTATCATTTATAGAAGCGTCTTTTTCTATATAGATATCTGCCTGCGGTACATATGCCTCTGGCTGATAATAATCGTAATAGCTTACAAAATATTCAACTGCATTATGCGGAAAAAATTCTTTAAATTCGCTGTATAACTGCGCAGCAAGAGTTTTATTATGTGATACCACAAGCGTAGGCCTTTGGACATTACTGACCACATTAGCCATAGTAAATGTTTTACCGCTGCCAGTAACGCCAAGAAGCGTCTGATACTTCAGATTTTTTTGCAGTCCATCTGCAAGCTTGTCAATCGCCTGCTGCTGATCCCCGCAGGGCTTAAATGGAGCGACTAATTGAAATTTTGGCATAAATAAGGCTTTAGTTTAAGAGGCCTCTGGCAGGCCTACAAAAAGACGCTTGGACGCCCCAGCGTGGCGTCCTTCGCTCCGCGCAGATTCTCGCTCGTCCGCTGTGAGCCAGACTGGGGCCTGAGGCACATTAGAAAAATTTTGGCAAATGTCCGCAAGGGATTACAGCGAGTTTCGATCAGTTGACAAAACGATAGTCGACACAGAAACAAGCTGTAAACCGTAGTGGACGGCAAAATTATTTCGTGCCGAATGACCCCAGTCTGGCTCAGCGGACACCGTGCCCGCTCGAATCGGCGAGGCTTTTCGTAGGCCTGCCAGAGGCCCTTAACATTATCTACTTACAAATCTCCAACGAAAAATCTATTGAAGGAACTGAGTGGGTGAGTTTGCCTATTGAAATTCTGTCAGCCCCTGTTTTAGCGATCTTTTTTACATTCTCCAAACTAATCCCGCCAGAAGCTTCTAAAATTACGTTTCTAAACCGGCCCTTACTCCTTGTATCTTTAAGCCTGACTGCCTTTTTAATTTCTTCAGGCTTCATATTATCCAACATTATAATATCCGCGCCTGCATCCAGAGCATCTTCAAACTCTGCAATATTTTCCACCTCAACTTCAATATTTTTATACCCCCTGCCTTTGAACATAGAAACTGATTCTTTTATAGCGTTTTCTCTTAATGCTCTTAAATGATTATCCTTTATCATTATTCCGTCCCAGAGACCAACTCTGAAATTAGATCCTCCTCCTGCGCCAACAGCGTATTTTTCCATTTCTCTTAAACCAGGAGTTGTCTTTCTGGTATCATATATCTTTGCAGCCGTGCCTTTTATTTCTTTCACAAACTCAGCAGTAAGCGTCGCTACGCCGGAAAGGTGCCCAAGAAAATTTAAAACAGTCCTCTCGGCTGATAGTATGTTTTTCACAGAACCCTTTATAGACAGAACTCTTTTATTTTTCTTAACACTGTCTCCGTCCTTAAATAAAGCTGTAAATGCTATTTTTTCATCAACTGCGTCAAAAACCCATTTTGCAACATCTATGCCGGCTAAAATACATTCTTCTTTTGCTATAATATGCGCCAATAAATTAATGTCCTTTTCAAAGACAATTGCACTTGTAATATCTCCGGAACCGATATCTTCTTTTAAAGCGCTTATAATTATTGGGAATACCTTTTCTTTTGTAAGTTTCATCTTATTTAACCATTAACTCTGCCCGTGCCAGCAGTTTGCGAGGACGCAAAATTTTCCCAGCGTGAAAATTTTGCTCCGTTTTGACCCTCGCTCGTCTGTTGAGCCAGGCGGGGTCTGAGGCACATTAGAATCGTTTCGGCAAAAGTCCGCAAGGATTTATGGTGAGTTCTGTTCGATTGACAATACGATAGTCGACAGAAGAACGAACCATAAACCGTAGCGGACGGCGAAACGATTCAGTGCCGAATGGCTCCGCCTGGCTCAACAGACACCGTGCCCGCTCGTGTCAAAGAGGCCTCTTAAACTGCTGGCACGGGCAGAAAGCCAACTACAGATCTTCAATAGTCTTTCCCAACCTATCTATTTGCTCTCTGATCTTCTCCGCCTTTTCATGCTCAGCCCTTACTACTTCTTCCGGAGCATTATTGATAAAATTCTTATCCTTCAATTTCTTTTCTGTAAACACAATCTGTTGCTTTAATAAATCCTGCTTCTTTGTCAGCCTAGCCTTTTCTGCTGCCACATCTATTACGCCTTCCAAAGGAATAAATATATTGAACTCTTCTGCAACAGCGCTGAGGCAGCTCTTCGGCCTTATAAAATTTTCATCTATTGTCAATTTATCAAGATGGGCCAGATTTTTGATATATTCAGCATTATCAGATATTACAGAACCAACGCCTTGTCTTAATGGTGCAAGCCCTACTGTCAATTTTTTAGAATAAGCTATATTCATATCAGAACGGATATTTCTTATATTGACTATAATATTTTTCACTATTTCTATATCGGACTCTATTTTTTTATCTATATAATGCTTGTCTGCTTCAGGCCAAGCTGCAATCATTATGCTTTCTCTTTCTTTTATATTCTGCCATATTGCCTCTGTCACAAACGGCATAAACGGATGCAATAATTTCAGCGAACTCTCAAGCACGTGTATTAAAATTTCTCCTGTTCTCCGCTCTTTGCTCTCCGCGCTTTGCCCTATAATCTGCGGCTTAACCATTTCAACATACCAGTCGCAAAAATCATGCCAGAAAAAATCATACACCAAGCTTTCTGCTTCATTGAATTTATAATTCTTTAATGCCTTGGTCACAGCTTCTATGGTTCTATTTAACCTACTCAATATCCATTTGTCAGCAATGTTCAGATTTTCTTTTTCCAGTGCTCCTGTGCCCTGAAGCTCTGACGCCCCCACGTTCATCAACACAAACCTTGACGCATTCCATATCTTATTCGCAAAATTCCTGCCTATTTCGAATTTTTCTTTTGATAAGAATACATCTTGGCCAGCAGAGGTTATAGCTATAATGCTAAATCTTAAAGCATCTGCGCCAAATTCGTCTATTATATCCAATGGGTCTATTATATTGCCCAGAGATTTTGACATCTTCTTGCCTGTTGCGTCCCTGACAGTCCCGTGTATATAAACATCGCTGAATGGGATCTCTTTTATAAATTCCTTACCTGACATAATCATCCTTGCGACCCAGAAAAATAATATCTCAGGCGCGGTTACCAAAACAGCTGTTGGGTAAAAATACCTCAGGTCTTTTGTTTTTTCAGGCCATCCAAGAGTTGAAAACGGCCACAACCAAGACGAAAACCATGTATCCAGCACATCTTCATCCTGTTTTAAATCCTGACTGCCGCACTTCTGGCATTTTTCAGGCGCAACTTTTGAAACAATCACAGCGTTACATTTCTGGCAATAGTAAACAGGTAAACGATGCCCCCACCATATCTGCCTTGAGATGCACCAGTCTTTTATATTCTCCATCCAATTCAGATAAACCTTTGTCCACCTCTTTGGATGGAATTTAATTTTTCCTCTTTTGACCACTTCTATTGCAGGTTCTGCCAATGGCTTCATTCTCACAAACCACTGCAAAGATAGATACGGCTCTATAACAGTATGGCACCTGTAACAATGCCCTACTGCGTAGTCGTGTTTTTCTATTTTTATTAGTAGTTTCTTTTCTTCAAGCTCGGCTACTATTAACTTTCTAGCCTCGAATCTATCCAGACCACTGAATCTGCCGGCATTTTCATTCATCCTTCCGTCAGGTCCCATAATAGTCACAGGTTCCAAATTGTGGCGCTTCGCCATATCGTAATCATCAGAGTCGTGGGCGGGCGTAACTTTTACAGCGCCTGTGCCGAACTTTTTATCCACAAAATCGTCCGTTATTATTTCCATCTCTCTTTCCGTAAGAGGCAATATGAGTTTTTTTCCTATTAATTTCTTATATCTTTTGTCTTTTGGATTCACAGCCACTGCCACATCTCCAAGCATGGTCTCCGGCCTGGTGGTCGCCACCACCACCCCTTCTTTACTCTCCGCTCTCTGCTCTCCGCTCTCTTTAAACAGATACAATATATAATACAGCTTTCCTTCTACGTTCTGGTGAGGCGCTTCTTCATCGGAAAGAGCTGTGCGGCACCTGGGGCACCAGTTGATTATATAATTGCCCCTATAGATCAAACCTTTATTATAGAGTTGGACAAATGCTTCCAAAACTGCTTCTGAAAGGCCTTTATCCATGGTAAAACGCGTTCTCTTCCAGTCGCATGAAGCGCCCAGTCTTTTAAGCTGCATTATAATGGTATTCCCGTATTTCTCCCTCCACTTCCATATCTCTTCTACAAACTTTTCCCTTCCAAGCTCCTGCCTAGTGATGCCTTTTTCATGCAGATTTCTTTCTACAACATTTTGCGTAGCTATTCCAGCATGGTCCGTACCAGGCACCCACAAACTTGCAGACCCTTGCATTCTTTTCCATCTTATAAGAATATCCTGCAATGTATTGTTCAGCGCGTGTCCCATATGCAGGATACCCGTAACATTGGGAGGAGGAATTGTTATAGTAAAAGGTTTCTTGGAAAAATCAGGCTCTGCATGAAAAAACCCGCTATTTTCCCATTTAGAATAAATAGACTCTTCGTGATCTTTTGGATTATATCTTGGAGGTATGTCTTTCATGGCTAGGGCTTATCTGGCCTTGTCCTTTAATAGCTTGTATTCCACACTATCCACAAGAGCCTGCCAGCTTGCTTCTATTATGTTCTCAGAAACTCCGACAGTGCCCCATGAGCTATTTTCGTCCTCTGACTGAATAAGGACCCTTACCTTAGCAGCAGTGCCTGCTTTTTCATCCAGCACTCTTACCTTGAAATCAGAGAGATGCATCTTTGAAAGCGCGGGGTAAAACTTTGCCAAGGCCTTGCGCAATGCATTATCCAAAGCGTTTACAGGCCCATCTCCTATTGCAGCAGTATGTTCTTCTTTTTTGTTCACATTCAGCTTAATAATAGCCTCTGAAATCAGCATATCGTCTTCTCTTTTTTCAATACTGACCTTAAAGCCTTCCAGCGTGAAACACGGCTTATATTTTTTTAACGCCTTTTTCATCAAAAGCTCAAAAGACCCGTCAGCAGCTTCAAAATGATACCCCTGATTTTCCATGGATTGAATCAATCTCAATATCCTTTTTGTCTTAGGGTCATCCTTTGTAAGGTCTAATTCCATCTCTTTTGCTTTTAGAATAATGCTGGTCTTGCCTGACAATTCAGAAACAAGGATTCTCCTGTGATTTCCCACCTTTTCAGGCATTACATGCTCGTAAGACACCGGATTCTTCATAACCGCGTTAATATGGACTCCGCCTTTATGCGCAAAAGCGCTCCTTCCAACAAAAGGCTGGTTATCCTGAGGTCTCATATTCGAAATCTCGCTTATATACCTGGATACCTCTGTCAGCTCTTTCAACTTAGATTCAGAGCAGCATTTACATCCCATCTTCAATTGAAGATTCGGAATAATGCCGCACAAATCTCCATTGCCGCATCTTTCGCCATAACCATTTATCGTGCCCTGCGCAACGCTTGCGCCCGCCTCAACCGCAGCTAAAGTATTCGCTACAGCCAGGCCGCCATCATTATGAGCGTGAATCCCCAGTGTAACATTAGAACACTCGCTGGAAATCGCCCTGACAATAGTCCCTAATTCATGAGTAAGCATGCCGCCGTTTGTATCACATAAAACAACCGCGTCGCATCCCGCGTTTACAGCTGAACGCAGTGTCTCCAAGGCATAATTTTTATTCCGCATATATCCGTCAAAAAAATGTTCCGCGTCATAAAATACATAAAGATTCTTAGATTTGAGAAATTCTACAGTGTCATAGATCATTCTCAGGTTCTCCTGCAAAGATACCCTGAGAATATCCGTTACATGCATATCCCATGTTTTGCCAAAAATAGCAGCTAGCCTCACGCCTGATTTTATAAGGGCTTTCAGATTTTCGTCGTCTGAAGGATTGATCTTTGGGCGCCTTGTGCTGCCAAACGCGACAAGCTCAGAATTCTTGAATTTAATTTTTCTGACCTGTTTGAAAAATTCCATATCCTTTGGATTTGAGCCCGGCCACCCTCCTTCTATATAATGAATTCCGAACTTGTCTAATTTCTTTGCAATCTTAACCTTATCCATCACAGAAAAAGAAATACCTTCTCCCTGAGAACCGTCTCTCAATGTAGTATCGTAAATTTTGATTTCCCTCATATTTTACCTCTTCAATCCAAACGCTTTATGCAATACCCGCACTGCATCGTCTGCGTATTTCTTATTTATCACGCACGATATCTTGATTTCAGAAGTTGATATCATATCTATGTTGATCTTTTTTGTAGCCAAAGCGCCAAACATCTTTGCCGCGACTCCTGAATGGGTCTTCATACCTACGCCAACTATTGAAACCTTCGCGATCTCATTATTGTATACTACGCCTTTTGCCTTCACAGCCTTTGCTATTCTAGCCATCACATCTTTTGTCTTATTGAGTTCAGCCGCAGGAACCGTAAAAGACAGGTCTGTGTAGCCAAGCCTGCTTATATTCTGGATTATCATATCCACATTTATATCGTGTTTAGCTAGGCTTGCGAATATTTTCGCTGCTATACCTGGCCTGTCAGGCAAATCGCAAATAGTTACTTTTGCCTCGCCTTTATTTGCAGTTACTCCGCTAACAAGAACCTCTTCCATTGACTTAACCTCCTTTGAAATAATTGTTCCTTCTTTATCTGTAAAGCTCGATCTTATATGCAAAGGAACTGAGTATTTTTTTGCAACCTCCATAGACCTTGCCTGCATTACCTGCGCGCCCAGAGAGGCCAGTTCCAGCATTTCTTCATAGCTGATCACTGAAAGTTTTCTGGCGTCTTTTACAATCCTAGGGTCAGCGGTATAAACACCTTCCACATCAGTATATATCTCGCACATATCAGCATCCAGGGTCTTTGCGATAGCAACAGCTGTAAGGTCTGACCCTCCTCTGCCAAGCGTTGTAATCTCCTGTTCAGTATTCATGCCCTGAAAACCAGCCACTATAACAACCTTCCCTTTTTCAACCTGTTCCCTGATTTTGTCCGCGCTTATTTTAAGAATCTTGGCCTTTGTATGAGAGCAGTCTGTAATAATGCCTACTTGCGCTCCTGTAAAAGATATAGCATCAATGCCTATCTTATGAAGAGCCATCGCCAAAAGCGCTACAGATACCTGTTCGCCTGTAGATATAAGCATATCCAGCTCTCTGTCGCTTGGTTTATCTGTAATCTGGCCCGCCAGTTCCAATAACTCATCAGTAGTATCTCCTAAAGCAGAAACCACTACCACTATCTTATGCCCTTGTTTTTTATAACGCGCAATGCGGTTCGCTACATTCTTTATCCTGTCTGTATTCGCTACAGAACTTCCTCCATATTTTTGAACAATCAAAGATTTTCCCATATCGACAAATATTACCACAAATGCTGAAAATAATCTATCAAAATATTGAAAGGTTTTATCTTATAAAGAATTCCATTAACTCATGGCCTTTATCTATGCGGAATTTGGAAAGGCGGGCTTCTTTTTCGTTAAAATGCTTAATAGCCCCCTGCTCTATATCAGTGCCATACATAGCAAAACAAACGTAATCCCTGGAATGGGTCTTTAATGCAATAGGTGTAGCGTGATCTGACAAAACCAGTATCCTGTATTCTTCATTGCTAGACTTAAAATGGTTCAATACCGTGCCTACCACAAATTTATCAAATTTCTCTATACTGTATATTTTTTCTCTTAAATCTCCATTGTGCCCTGCTTCATCAGGGGCTTCCACGTGAACAAATACGAAATCCTTATGCATCAGCGAATCAATAGCATACTCTGCCTTGCCCAGATAGTTGGTGTCATAATATCCTGTAGCCCCAGGCACATTAATGACGTCAAGTCCTATAATCTTGCCTATGCCTTTTATAAGATCAACCGCTGATATAATAGAACCTTCTACATGATAAAGCTTTGAAAATTTGGGCATAAAAGGCTTTATGCCCTGGCCCCACAACCATATCATATTTGCAGGATTCTCTTTCAGGTCAAGCCTCACCCTGTTCACTTCATGGTCAGACAAGATCTTTCTGGATTCATGCATTAATCTTTTTAATACTTCTGCCTGAGGCGTTATTGCAGGCAGGAATCTATGAATTGTCTTCCCTGCTATATCATGAGGCGGTGTGCATTTTGTCTTTACGAAATTTTTCTGTTCTTCCTCATCTCTGCACTTAAATACCACAAGGTGCCTATAACTTATGCCTGGGTAAAACTTTATATCTTCTGCGCCTAATCTGGAATTTAATTCTTCTATTATAGCCCTCGCCTCTTCGTTTGATATATGGCCTGCGCTATAATCCACCATTTTATCGTCTGAAATAGTTACCAGGTTGCACCTGAAAGCAACTTCATTATCCTGTAAATCTATGCCCATATTTACCGCTTCTAGAGGGCCGCGGCCAGTATAATATTTTTTTGGATTATATCCAAGTATAGAAAGATTTGCCACATCGCTTGCAGGCGGCATCCTGGCAGGTATCATATTAGTAAGACCAACTTTGCCTTTTTCAGCTATAAAATTCATATTAGGAATTTTAGCTGCCTCAAGAACAGTCTTTCCGCCAAGATCCTCAATAGGCCTGTCTCCCATTCCATCGCCAACCAGGACTATATATTTCATAGGTGTCTCCTATGTTTTGCGCCTTATTATCTTTCCTTTTTCATACGCCTTAAAAACGTGACAACCGCTAATTGCCTATATATCAAGCACTTTCCTGGTTTTTATGTTCGTTTTCATCCATCCACTTTTTAATAGACTCTTTTCGGATGCGCCAGCTTGTGCCTATTTTAAAAGCAGGGATTTTGCTTTCCTGGACATATTTATATATTGTCATAGGGTGGACGCCCAGATATTCAGCTATTTCCTTAACGGTCATCACTTGTTTGGCTTTAGTCATACTAGATTCCTTTATATTCCTTTAAGTCGAAGTATAATGAAGTATAATGATTTTATTGGGCTTGTCAAGTCCATAGACATAACAAAAGTTGACACTCTGACAATGTTAATTTGTCAACTTATCATGTTTAAAGTATGAGCATTTTGGGAAGAAATTAAAGGTCTGCTTCTGCGCGCTTGACTTCTTCTATAAAGCGCTCCATTAATTCAATATTCTTCTTACCAGGACTGGATTCAATACCTGAGGATACATCTACTCCATATGGCTTTATTTCTTTTATTATATTATAAACATTATCAGGGTTTAAGCCTCCTGATAGGATAATATTTTTCCCGTATTCCTTTGCAATAATAGCAAGAGAGCGATCAAAACCCTGACCTGTGCCACCATACATACCTTTTTTATAGGCATCCAGGATAATCGCATCGCTAGGGCAATTTTCTATAGAAACAAGGCTTTCCTTATCTTTAATTCTTATGCCTTTTATAAGCTTTACACCTTTTAAGTTTAAATCTTTAAACTTAAAACAATATTTCACATCTTCATCGCCATGCAGCTGGACAGCGTTCAAATCACACCTTTCAACGCATTCTTCAATAAATTCAAGAACTTCATTAACAAAAACTCCCACTGCGCTTATAAAAGGCGGCATATCTTTTACTATCCTCTCTGCCTTTTTCAATGCTACAAAACGAGGACTATCTTTAAAAAATACAATTCCTATTGCGTCAGCGCCTGCTGCTATTGCGTTATTCCTGTCTTCAACTGATGTTATTCCGCAAAACTTAACCCTTACTCTCATTGCATGATTTCCCTTATCTTTCCTGCAATATCATCTGCTCCCAGAAACGCCCCGCCTATTAGAACAGCATTCACCCCGGCCTTTCTGATCCTAGAGATATCTTCATTGCTGGATATCCCGCTTTCGCTAATTGTTATAATTTCTTTAGGGATTTTAGGAATAAGCCTGCTAACAATATCCATCGATATCATGAATGTCTCCAGATTTCTATTATTAACTCCTATTATATCTGCGCCGCTCAGTAAGGCTTTTTCAAGATCAAATTCATCGTGAATCTCAACAATAGTATCCATGTTAATCTTTTTCGCAAGATGCATAAAACTCTTTATCTGGTCTACTGATAAAATCCTAGCAATCAATAGTATTGCGTCTGCTCCGAAATAACGGGACTCGTAAACCTGATATTCGTCTATTATAAAATCTTTTCTCAAGACAGGGATATCTACGGTGCGCTTCACTTCATTTATATGCAGGATATTCCCGCTAAAAAACTTCTTATCTGTGAGGACTGATATAGCTTTAGCTCCTTCTGCCTTATATATATTTGCTATGGTGGTTACGTCTAATTTTCTGAAAAAATTTCTTTTAAAAGACGGGGCTTTCTTTTTTATCTCTGCAATAAGGTTCAGACCTTCCCCGCTGGAGATGGCTTCTTTAAATGGCCGTATGCCTTTTAATAGGCGCTTTGAATCAACAAACTCTGTTATGACCCTTTTGGATTTCAGTGCATCGACTTCTTTTCTCTTTAATGTAACTATATCCTGCAAAAAATTTTTCAAGATGACACGCTCTCCTCTGAACTCATGATTTATTCGTGAACTCTATGAGTTTCTCTAGCTTTTCTTTCGCCTTTCCTGATTCAATTGACACCCTAGCTCTTTCAATGCCATCTTTAAAATCCTTTGCCATGCCTCCGGCAATCAACGCAGCAGAAGCGTTTAATAATACCACGTCCTGTCTCGGGCCTTTTTCTCCTTCAATGACCTTTTTCACAATGCTCGCGTTTTCTTCCACGGTCCCGCCTTTTATGTCTAAAAGTTCCGCTTTCTTCATGCCGAAATCCTGAGGCTTTATATAATACCCTTTTACCTTTTTATTATTCAGCTCGCTAACTTTTGTTTCGCCTGTTATAGTTATTTCATCCAAAGTATCCATTCCATGCACTACAAACGCCCTTTTAACACCCAGATTATTAAGCACGTTTGCAAGCTTATCCGTAAGGTCTTCTTCGTATACGCCTAAAACCTGGCCCGTAGCATTTGCAGGATTCGTAAGAGGCCCGAGTATATTGAATATCGTTCTTATTCCTATCTCTCTCCTGGGACCTATTGCAAATTTCATTGCATTATGAAAAAGTGGTGCATATAAAAAACCTATGCCTATCTTTTCTATGCATTCCTTAACTTTTTCAGGCGATATATCAATATTTATCCCAAGCGCCTTTATAACATCTGCACTTCCGCAAACGCTAGAGACCCCGCGATTTCCGTGCTTAGCCACTTTTAACCCAGCCCCGCTTACCACGAAAGCAACTGTTGTCGATATATTAAAGGTATTTGTCTTGCTCCCTCCTGTCCCGCAGGTATCTATTAAATCGCTACTTATGTCAATTTTTGTTGCTTTCTCCCGCATAACAATAGCAGCGCCTGTAATTTCTTCTACTGTTTCACCTTTAATTCTAAGCGCTGTGATAAAACTTCCTACCTGCGCCTGAGTGGCCACTCCGGTCATTATCTCATTCATACAGGAAATCATCTCATCTCGCGTCAGATCAAGCCCATCTACTGCTTTCCCAATAGCTTCTTTTATCATACAAACCTCTCTTATAAATTAATAAAATTCTTTAATAATTGTTTTCCTTCTTTAGTCAATATCGATTCAGGATGAAACTGAACTCCCCATATTGGAAATTTTTTATGCGCAAGTCCCATTATTTCGTTATCCTTTGTCCATGCCATAATCTGCAATGCATCCGGCAAAGATTTTTTCTCAACTATCAACGAATGATACCTAGTAGCTTCGAATGGATTAGATAAACCTTTAAAGATAGGATTGGCGTTATGGTATATCAAAGAAGTCTTGCCATGCATAAGCTTATCTGCTTGGATAATCTTTCCTCCAAAAGCCTCTCCTATTGCCTGGTGCCCGAGACAAACTCCCAACAATGGAATCCTAGCTCCAAACTCTTTTATAACCTTTTCTGAAATACCCGCCTCGTTTGGCCTTCCTGGGCCAGGAGAGATTACAATATGATTCGGCTTTAATATTTTTATCTCTTCAATACCTATCTTATCGTTTCTATATACAGTTAACTTTTCCCCAAGTTCAGACAAATACTGAACCAGATTATAGGTAAATGAATCATAATTATCTATCATTAAAATCATTCAACACCTCAAATTCTAAGTTGACACTCTGACAATGTTAGAGTGTCAACTTGCCAATCCTCTTTCTGCGATTTCTATCGCCTTGACCATTGCTTTTGCTTTATTCACTGTCTCCTGATATTCCCTGGACGGGATAGAATCAGCTACGATGCCTCCGCCTGCCTGTATAAAAGCGTCTCTTCCTTTAACAAGCATAGTCCTTATGGTTATGCAAGTGTCCATATTCCCAGAAAAACTAAAATATCCTACGGCCCCTGCGTAATAACTTCTTTTTGTATTCTCAAGTTCGTCTATTATCTCCATAGCCCTTACCTTGGGAGCGCCTGATACAGTTCCTGCTGGAAAACACGCCCTTAAGACATCGAATGCATTCTTATTTTTATCAAGAATGCCCCTGCAATTACTCACAATATGCATGACGTGAGAATATCTCTCTATAAACATAAAATCTGTTACGTGCACGCTGCCCGGTTTACAAACCCTTCCTATGTCATTCCTGCCAAGGTCCACCAACATTACATGTTCTGCCCTTTCCTTTACGTCAGCTAAAAGCTCTTTTTCCAGTTTTTTATCCTCGGCGTCATTCCTGCCTCTCGGCCTTGTGCCTGCTATAGGCCTGGTCTCAACTATTCCGTTTTCGCACCTAACCAAAAGCTCCGGAGACGAGCCTACGATCTTTAGATCGTTAAAATTCAGATAATACATATAAGGCGACGGATTTAAAGATCTAAGCGAACGGTAAACATCAAACGGCTCGCAGTCGAGCTTTGTGTGAAACCTCTGCGACGGCACAACCTGTATTATGTCTCCGGCCTTTATATATTCCTTTGCTTTTTTAACCAAGCCTTCAAATTCTTTTTTTGTAAAATTTGATTTTATCTTGTGCCTCTTACTTTTTATTTTCTCATCCAGAGCGAAGTCGAGGGATGCCTTTAGTTTTTTTTCAGGCTTATCTAGTTTCTTTATAATCTTTTCTATCTTTTCTATTGCTTTTTCGTATACCTTTCGAGCCTTGAGCGTTGAGCCTTGAGCCAAATACGCGTTTACCACTATCTTAACCTTGTGCGTTGAATGATCGAATATCACTAGGCTGTCCGCCATCATAAATACAGAATCAGGAACTTGCAAATCATCAGGATTTTTATCAGGCAGGTCCTCAAAAAATCTCACCATATCATATCCCATATATCCTACCAGCCCTCCGGAAAACCTGGGAAGGCCCTTTGTCTCAGCCGCTTTAAAATCATTCATTATATTTTCAATTTCTTTCAATGGCTCATCCGCAAGATATCTTTTAATTTTTCCGCCCTTATTCATCTCAATTGAATTCGCCTTGCTCTTTAATATTATAGAAGGCTCTAGGCCTATAAATGAAAACCTCGCTATCTTTTCCTGGCCTTCAACAGACTCCAATAAATATGAATACCCCTTGCCTATTTTTTGAAAGACGGAAACAGGGGTTAATGTATCTGCCAAAATTTCTTTATAGACAGGGATTACATTTGCCTTTTTAGCCAGCTTTATGAATTCTTGTTTGGATGGATAATACATATTATACTTTTCTATAAAAACAACTCCTGTTTCCCGTATGACACGCGACACCATCTCCTAATTGTCTTACTTTTATAAGAAGGGTGTCCATGTCGCAATCATAATAAATAGCTTTCACAACCTGGAAATTCCCTGAAGTCTCTCCTTTTATCCAGTATCTTTGCCTGGATCTCGACCAGAAACATGTCTTTTTAATTTTCAATGTCTTCTTGAGAGAATCTTTATTCATATAAGCCATCATCAAAACTTCTCCGGTCTTATAATCCTGCACTATAGCTGGCATTAATCCAGCCTTATCATACTTCAAATTATTAATCTTGAATTTTTCTTGTTTCATTACATGCCTTTCATTTAGGTCCAACTTCGCCTTTATTAAATCCTCACTCTTACCTTTCTTTTATTCAGATACTCTTTAACCTCTCTGATTGAATATTCTTTATAATGAAAAATAGACGCTGCTAAAGCTGCGTCTGCCTTGCCTTTTGTAAACGCTTCGCATATGTGCTCCATGTTTCCTGCGCCGCCCGAAGCTATTACAGGGATGTTTAAGCTTTCTGAAAATTTCTTTATAAGTTCTATGTCATAGCCGTTTTTTGTCCCATCCATATCCATGCTTGTAAGAAGAATCTCTCCGGCGCCCATTTTTTGCACAATCTTACCCCATTTCATAGCATCAATACCTGTTGGAGTTCTGCCGCCATGTACATAAACTTCCCACCTGTCTTTAGAGCTTCTTTTAGCGTCTATCGCAACCACAATGCACTGACTGCCGAATTTTTCGCTGGCTTTTTTTACAAGATTAGCATTTTTTACAGCAGCTGTATTTATAGAAACCTTGTCAGCGCCTGCTTTTAATAACTGCCTTATATCTTCTAAATTTCTTATGCCTCCGCCTACGGTTAAAGGCATAAAAACAGTCTCTGCGGTCTTTTTTACAACATCCAGCATTATATTTCTTTTTTCAAAACTGGCTGTAATATCTAAAAAGACGATCTCATCCGCCTTTTCTCTGTCATAAAACTGGGCGACCTCAACAGGATCTCCTGCGTCCCTGAGATTCAGAAATTTGACCCCCTTGACAACCCTGCCGTCCTTTACATCTAAACACGGGATTATGCGTTTAGTTAACATAGTTCCATAGCTTCCTGTAAATTGATCTTGCCTTCATATAATGCCTTACCGATAATAACGCCTTCCAAATTAAAATTTTTAATCTCTTTCAATTTTTTTATATCTTTCAGGGAAGAAATACCGCCAGAAACTATAACAGAGATGTGTACAGCATTAAGAATTTGTTTTAGTCTCTCTATTTTCGGGCCTTTCAATGTCCCGTCCACGTCCATATCAGTCACCACTATAGTCTTAACTCCTATTTTTTGCATCTCCAGAACAATAAACATCGGGCTCAGATTTGTTGTTTCCTGCCAACCTTTTTTCACAACCTCATTTCCAGAAAAATCTATACCTACCACTATTTTTTCTCTAAATTCTCCGATCAATCCTTCTAAATACCTTGGATCCTCAAAAGCCCTAGTGCTTAATATCACGCGTCTTGCTCCGCTATTTAAAAAATACTCTACATCGCCTTTATCCCTGATGCCTCCGCCTACTTCGCATGGCGTTCTTATATTTTCTATAATCTTGGTTATTATGTCTTGGTTTTTCATCTTCCCTTCTCTTGCGCCATCTAAATCAACTATGTGTAAAAATTCCGCTCCTCTTTTCTCCCAATATTTTGCAATCTCAAGAGGATCGTCTGAATAGATCTTTTCCTTATTAAAATCTCCCTTTTCTAGCCTTACAACCTTACCGCCAATAATATCTATAGCTGGAATAATCATCATAAATGTATTGTCCTCCTTTGAATTTTTCGTCGCGTAGACGGCGCGATGTTATAATTTTACAAAGTTCTCTATAATTTTTAACCCCGCAGACTGACTTTTTTCAGGATGAAATTGAAATCCATACACATTGTCTTTATGTACTCCTGAAGCAAAACCCACTCCATAATCTGTCTCGCATAAAATCACATTCTTATCTTTCGGCGCCGCATAATACGAATGCACAAAATACATATAACTTCCGTCTTCCACTCCATCTATAACTTTTAACTTTGAACTTTTAAATTTTAGGCTAATTCTATTCCACCCCATATGCGGTATCTTTAACCCATTCTTTTCTTTAAATCTTTTAACTTTACCCTCTACGACATCCAAGCCTCTTATCTTGCCGCCTTCTTCGCTTTCAGAAAATAAAAGCTGAAGTCCTAGGCATATGCCCAAAAAAGGCTTACCTTTTTCTATAGAATCTTTTATCGGTTTTATCAAACCTCTTTTTTTCAATTCATCCATTGCGACCTTAAAAGCTCCTACGCCAGGTAGAATTATTTTATCAGCCTTAAGTATATCCTCTGCAGACGAACTCACAATAACATTTGAACAGAATTTCTCAAACGCCTTCTGAACGCTCCTTAAATTCCCCATCCCATAGTCTATAATAACTATCATTTTACATTCCAACAACTTTACAAAACCGACAGAGTTACTTTTGTAAAGTTGTTTAGCTTTACAGTTTGCCTTTAGTAGACGGTATAGATTTGGATCTAATGTCTATCTGCGTTGCTTCATCAAGGCTACGGCCCATTGCCTTAAAAATAGCCTCTATCAAATGATGTAAATCCTTGTCAAACGCAAGAATCTCTATGTGCATGTTAATACCTGCGTTGATGACAAACGCCTGCATAAACTGTTCCATGTTCACAAAAGAATATTTTACACTGTCCCCTATTGCTAGATTAGCCAATAGATTTTCTATATTGCGCTTTGTCTTATAGTGTGTATGCAGAGACGGTCTATTGCTTATATCGCTAACCACCCTTACAAGACAACCATCCATAGGGACAAAACTATCTCCGAATCTCTTTATACCCTTTTTATTTCCCAACGCCTTCTTAAATGCGCTTCCAAGCGTAATGCCTATATCCTCATTAGTATGGTGAATATCTACATCCATGTCGCCTTGAGCAGTTACGCCTAAATCAAAAAAACCATGTTTTGCAAAAAGCGTAAGCATATGATCAAGGAAACCTATGCCTGTTTTGATTTCAGCATTACCCTTTCCGTCTATTGTTAAACTCACAACTATATCAGTCTCTTTTGTTTTCCTTGCTACTTTCGCAGCTCTTTTTTTCATATTAACCTTTCTCGGCTCCGCAGGTTGCCAAAGGCAATCTATGGAGTTTTTTTATGGTTGCTTAAATCTGACTTTAAAAGATTCTAAATGTTTCTGCAAACCTTCTATCTTCGTCATTTTTTCAATAGCGACCTTTTCTTTTTCAAGCGCTTTTTTAGAATACGAGATAGTATGAATGCTCTTCAAGAATGACCTTGCGCCAAGCCCTGAAAAAAATCTCGCAGTCCCGCCTGTGGGCAATATATGGCTCGGCCCTGCAACATAGTCGCCTATGCAGACCGGCGAATATGGCCCTGTAAATATTGCACCTGCGTTCTGTATTCTCTTCATTATCCTGTTAGGCCTCTTGACTAATATCTCGAGATGTTCCGGCGCTATTCTATTTATAACTTCTACTGCCTGGTCAATATTTCTTGTCAGGACTATATATCCTTTTATATCTTCATTTTTCATTGCCTTTGCAAACTTCTTAGACGTAGTCACTAGCACCGCCAGGCCCTTAACATGTTCTGCCTGAGCCATTAGATCTTGCACGACATAAGATTTATCTGAAAAATGATTTGCAAGTATAACGACTTCGCTTGGCCCTGCCAGCATATCTATATCTACAAAGCCAAATACCTGTCTCTTTGCTTCGGTAACATATTCATTTCCAGGGCCTACTATCTTGTCCACCTTTGGTATAGTCTTTGTGCCAAACGCTAGGGCTGCTATTGCCTGAGCGCCCCCTACTTTATAAACCTCATCTACTTTTAAAAGATTAGCAACTGCCAATATGTGAGGATCCACATTGCCATATTTATTAGGGGGCGTAGTAAGAATTATCTTTTTAACCCCTGCCATCTTTGCAGGTACTACGCTCATGTAAACGCTTGAAACAAGAGGCACTGTGCCAGCCGGAATATATATCCCTACCTTTTCAATAGGCCTGAATATTTCGCCAAGTTCTGCGCCGTCATCGTATTTTATCTTCCAGGACTTCGGCAATTCTTTTTTATAATACCTCTGTATATTCTCAATAATATTTTTAAGGCTTGTAATAAAAGCTGTATCTATGTTCTGAAAAGAACCGTTTGTCTCATTTACGCTAACTTTTAAATCTTTGGAGGTAAATTTTACTTTATCAAAACGTTTTGTGTATTTTAAAACAGCTTTGTCTCCTTCGTTCCTGACATCATCTATGATTCTCCTGACCTTTTCTTCAATGTGTCTTTTATTCGTATAATAACGTTCGAAAAGTTTCTGCATTTCTTTGGATGATAATTTTAAAATTTTCATACCTACCTCTTGGTTTTATTTTTATTTATCAAAGTTGACACTCTGACAATGTCAGTTTGTAAACTTGTTATGTTAACTTGGTTTTAATTATTTCCTCTGCCTTTTTTAATATGTCCTGAATTCTTGGGCCTGAACGGCTGCCTGCCTGAGCAAAATCCTGCCTTCCTCCGCCTTTTATTCCAAAATCAGCTCCTATATCATTTAAAATACCGACTGCGTCAAGTTTTCCTGCCTGAAGCGATTTACCTATCCCGACTATCAAAGCAACCTTTCCGTTTTTCTCGCTTACAAGCATAAATATCCCATTCACAAGCCTATCCTTTACTGAATCAGCATTTTTTCTTAAAAAATAAGAATCTGCATTTTTAATCTCATTAATAACTACATCCACGCCTTTTATGCTCTTTATGGACCGCAAGATACCAGCTACATTATCTTGGACATTTTTATTGATAAAAACTTCAAGGGTTTTTTCCATCTGTTTTAACTTATCTGCAAGTTTTTCTATTTCCTTTGCTATATCCTCTGGCCTCACATTCAATTCTTTCGCAATCTCTTTTATCAGACCTTTTTCCTGTTTTATTTTTTCATAAGCAAACTTATCTGTAATTGCCTCGATCCTTCTCGCTCCGCTAGCAATAGAAGATTCTGAAATAATCTTAAACATACCTATCTCTCCTGTCCTTGCTACATGAGTCCCGCCGCAGAGCTCTCTAGAGTAATCGCCTACAGACACCATCCTGACCACATCTCCGTATTTTTCTCCAAAAAGAGCAATCACATCTCTTTTATTCGCCTCTTCCAGGCTCAATTCATCTATCCTGACAGCACTATCCTTTCTTATGCTTTCATTTACAATATCTTCTATCATGGAAAGCTCTTCGCCTGTAACTTGTTTGAAATGCGTAAAATCAAAACGCAGCTTTTCCGGAGCCACCATAGACCCTGCCTGCTTCACGTGCAGACCCAAGACCTTTCTTAAAGCATTATGCAAAAGATGCGTGGCAGTGTGATTTTTTCTTATGTCTAGTCTGCGCTCGATATCAACTTTCGCTATAACCCAGTCCCCTGCTTTTAGAATGCCATCTTTCATTTCAATCTCATGCTGAGTCCTGCCCGCTATATCTAAAGCATTTGTCACATTAGCTGTTATCTTCCCATCCTTTAAGAGCCAGCCTTTATCGCCTACCTGGCCGCCTTTCTCGCCATAAAAATTCGTTTCTTTTAAAAATATACTTCCTTTTCCTTTCTTTTCTATTTCGTTTTTTAAATTTCCATCTGAAACTATCTGAAGCACACGTGTCCTTATATCTTCCTTATCTTCTATAAAAAGAGAAACATCCGGCAATTTTATATTAATATTTCCTTCAACGTTAAATATATTGCCTGTGATTTTACTGCCCTGTTTTGACGCAGAGCGCTGATTTTCCATAAGGGCTTCGAAACCCTTAATATCTACTTTTATATTTTCACATTCTGCAATCTCCTGGGTTAATTCCCATGGAAACCCATAAGTATCATACAATCTGAATACATGCTCTCCGGATAAAATACCTAAGTTTTTGGATTCTACTAACATTACTTTTAATCTCTCAATCCCTTCATCTATTGTATTTTTAAATCTTTTCTCCTCTTCCATTACTATCTGGCTTATATTTTCCCTATGTTCTACAAGTTCAGGGTAAGGCTTTTTCATAACGTGGCTAATTACAGGGACTACTTTGTATAAAAAAGGCTTGCCAAGGTTCATTCCTCGCCCATACCAGAATGCCTTTCTTATAAGTTTTCTTATCACATAACCTCTTTCCTCATTTGAAGGCAAAACCCCATCTGATATCGCGAATGTAACAGCCCTTATATGATCCGCTATTGCGTTAATCTTCTGAGCCCCCTCTGTTCGCCGAACGGAAAAACCTTCTCCTATCCCGTTCGCCGAACGGGATAGGTTTATTATCTCATTAACTATCGGAACGAATGAATCTATCTCAAAATTTGTATTTTTACCCTGTAATACCCTTGCAATCCTCTCCAACCCCATTCCTGTATCTATGTTTTTATTAGGCAACGGCTCCAACATGCCTTTACCTTTTCTGTCAAATTGTGTAAAAACAAGATTCCATACCTCTACCCCGTCAGGCCCGCCAAAAAAGATCTCAGAACACGGCCCGCACGGCCCATTCGGGCCATCGCTCGGCGCATTAGACGGCCAGAAATTCTCCTTTTCTTCTAATTTTAAAATCTTCTCTTCCGGGATTTTTACTGCGCTCCTCCATATTTCATGCGCATCTTTATCATCTTTATAAACAGAAACCCATAGGTCTTTTTCTTTAAGCCCAAGCTCTTTTGTAAGAAATTCCCAAGCCCAAAGAATAGCGTCTTTCTTAAAATAATCCCCGAATGAAAAATTACCAAGCATTTCAAAAAACGTATGATGGTCAGGGGTTTTACCTACGTTTTCCAAATCTCCCGTCCTGAGGCACTTCTGGCATGTAGCAGCTCTTTTAGAGCCTTTAACCCTACCCAAAAATTCTTCCTTAAACTGGTTCATACCAGCTCCTGTAAACAAAAGTGACGGGTCATTGCGAGGGACAAGCGAATCGCTAGGATAAATCCTGTGGCCCTTTTCCTCAAAAAATCTCAAAAACCTTTCCCTTATCTCATCAACTTTCATAATGAATTGTCACCGCTGAATTTTGCCCCGCCTTTTTAGCAATTTTTTCAGCCTGCTATCCAAAAGGGCGGGACAAAATTGGCTAAAGAATTACTATGCTAGCATCCCCGAAGTTGACACTCTAACATTGTCACAATGTCAACTTAGTTACTTTTCCTTGAGCACTACATAACCTCTGTAAGTCCCGATAAGCGCATCGCCAGAGACTTTTTCTATGGCAATTGAGTAATCTCTTGCGTTCTTTACAGGCATTCTACTTACTTCATAAATCACATCCCCTGGCCTTATGCCTGAGCGTTCAGACGGGCTTCCAGGCTCTATAGATACGACAATCACGCCGCTCTCTGCGCTAATCTTGAAATGCTGAACTATCTCGGCAGTAATATCAGTTACCTCTAACCCTCTCCATGACTTAGTAATTTTTTTAGCAACTTGAGGCTTTGTCTTTTTTTGCGCAACTATAGATGTATCCTCAGGTCTCTTTCCTATCTCTACGGTAACGGAATAAAGTTTCGAATCCCTTGTTACGCCCAATGTAACTTTATCCCCTACGCTCTTTTTTAAAAGCGCTATTATAAGGCTTTCTGTATTCTTAATCCTGTCATTATCCATAGAAATAATTATATCGCCTGGCCTTAACCCGGCTTTCTCAGCAGGGCTTGTCTCCACTATCTTAGAAACAAGTACTCCACTCTTATCGCTTAATCCGAAATAGCTAGCCAGATTAGCGTCCATATCCTGTATAATCACCCCAAGCCATCCATATAAAACCTTTTTGCCCTGCATCAGGTCATTTATTATTTTTTTAGCTGCGTTTATCGGGATTGCAAATCCTATGCCCTCTGACCCGCCGCTCAAAGTGAATATAGCGACATTAATGCCTATAACATCTCCGTAAATATTAACCAAAGGCCCGCCGCTATTTCCCGGATTTATTGCAGCGTCTGTCTGTATAAGATCAGAATATTCCCTCGTCCTTTTATCTGTCCTTGGAAGGCTTCTATGAAGAGCGCTTATTACCCCCACGGTAACCGTTGGCTCTGGATTCTTTACTGCAAAAGCAAAAGGATTTCCAATCGCTATCGCCCAGTTGCCTATCTGGACATCATCTGAGTTGCCAAGTTTTGCAAACGATAATTCTCCTTTTGGTTCAATCTTAATGACAGCCAGGTCAGAATATGCGTCAGAACCTGTTAAACTAGCCTCAAACTCTCTGCCATCAGGCAATGTAACAGCAATCTTATCAGCTCCATGAATTACATGTTCATTGGTAATTATATAACCTTCTTTATTAATAATAAAACCTGATCCAAGGCCTATTTTTTTGAATTCCCTCTGAGGGCCTTCTACGAAAAAATCATTGAAGAAATCATTGGAGAATTGGTCTTCAAATTGCGCAAAAGGATAATATCTGGCCTGATAACGCTCTGTATGTTCGGTGCTTATACTGACAACTGCACTGCCAACATCTTTGGAAACCTTTACAAACGCATCCTGGAGGCTCAGCGCTTCTTTTGATGGTTCAGCATACGCACTAAACGCCAAAGAAACTAATGAAAATACAGAGATAACTATTAAAACTCTCCTCATGAATCTCCTTATTAATCGCGGAAATATGCGAAAATCAGTAATTAATTTCGGCATAATTCCGCGTCCTTCCCGAGATTACTTCTTCCCTGCATCTACTTTTGCCAATGTTTCTTTTATTTTCTTTTCTATTTCACTGCAGACTTTTGGATTATTTTTAAGATATTCTCTGGTAGCCTCCATGCCCTGACCTAACTTCTCTGCTCCAAAGATTATAGACGAGCCTGACTTAGTCAAGACTTCTGATTCTATGCCAAGTTCTATTGCACTGCCTTCCCTTGAAATGCCTTCCCCGTGTATTATTTCAAATTCCGCATTCCTGAAAGGCGGGGCAACCTTATTTTTTACAACCTTAGCCCTGACTCTATTACCTATAACCTTATCGCCTGTCTTTATTGCTCCTATATTCCTCATATCTATTCTCACGGAAGAATAAAATTTCAAAGCCCTTCCGCCTGTTGTGGTCTCAGGGTTTCCAAACATGACTCCTATCTTCTCTCTTATTTGATTAATAAAGATAACGCATGTGTGGGTCTTTGCAATAATAGCTGTGAGTTTTCTTAATGCCTGAGACATAAGTCTTGCCTGTAACCCTATATGCCTGTCCCCCATTTGTCCTTCTATTTCTGCCTGTGGCACAAGGGCTGCAACAGAATCTATTACTATCAGATCGACTGCGTTACTCCTCACAAGCATCTCCGCTATATCAAGCGCCTGCTCGCCTGTATCAGGCTGGGATATTAAAAGATCATCAAGATTCACCTTTAGCTTCCTTGCGTAGGTCGGATCCAATGCATGTTCAGCATCTATAAAAGCAGCAATACCTCCTGCTTTTTGAGCCTGCGAGATTATAGTCAAGGTAAGGGTTGTTTTTCCGCCTGCCTCAGGCCCAAATATCTCCACAACCCTTCCTCTCGGCACTCCTCCTACTCCTAATGCCAGGTCTAAAGACAATGTGCCTGTGGAAATAACATCCACGTCAAACTTGGTTTCCTGGCCTAATCGCATAATAGATCCCTTGCCAAACTGCTTTTCTATCTGCGAAACAGCTGATTCAATAGCCTTTTCTTTATCATCAGACTTTGCCGCCACTACCTTTTTTTCTTCTTTCTTAACCATGCTAACCCCCCTTTTTTTGTTATGAATACAGGAAAACCGCTTCGCGATAACTTTTAAGCGATTTTCAGTGGTTGGAATTTCGGTTTTTGAAATTCCATACCATAAATTATACATTTACAGTAAGTTAAAGTAAAGCACAAAGTATCCATCACCCCCTTTCATTATATTAGACACATCTTAAGCTGATTTTCTTTCAAATGAATTGCCACCTCTGAATCTTGCTCTCGCTGTTTTGCTTCGCAAAACGAAGCAACGAGGGCAAAATTGGACTAAGGAATTCATTTTGACAATAGATTGAATATTGCATATAATATGGGCTATGGGATTTCCCGCTCAAGTAATCTGTATAGGCAATGAAATAATGCTGGGCCATATTGCAAATACAAACGCCCAGTTTGTTTCAAATAAACTCGCTTCTATAGGCATAAAAACTTCCAAACATCTGGATATACCCGACGATCCTGAAGTTATCATCTCTTCTATAAGAAGAGCCCTCAGTGAATCAGAAATAGTAATCACAAGCGGCGGGTTAGGCCCTACTGTTGATGACATAACGCTTGAATGTATCCAGAAGGCATTAAATAAAAAACTAATCTTTAATAAAAAAATCTCTGAGCGCATAAAAACTCACTTTAAGAGACGTAAAATAAAAATGCCTGCTAATAACCTGCGCCAGGCATTATTACCTGAAGACGCCATACCAATAGTTAATAATATAGGCACTGCTCCTGGCCTCATAATCCCTATGGAAAATAAAGTCTTAATAGCTTTCCCTGGAGTACCGTTTGAACTTTATCCGATGCTTGAAGAAACTGCGCTTCCATATTTAAAAAAGAAATTTCCTCTAGGGCAAATTATAAAATCCAGGGTTATAAAAATAACAGGCCTCGCTGAATCAAGAGTAAATGAAATGATAGAAGACCTTTTAAAGATAAGCGGCAGAGGTGTCCAGATGGGAATCTATCCGCATCCTGAGGAAATACATGTAAAAATCACTGTAAATGAGAAAAACAAAAAGTCTGCCTGTAAAATAATAGCTAGAATAGAAAATAAAATTAAATCGCGCCTTAAAAATTATATCTTTGGCTACGATAATGATAAACTTGAAGAGATTGTTGGAAAATACCTTTTAAGGGCTAAGAAAACACTAGCCATAGCTGAATCCTGCACAGGCGGTCTCCTGGCCAATAGGATCACAGATATACCAGGGAGCTCCTGTTATTTTAAGCTCGGCATTGTTTCTTACAGCAATGCATCAAAAAATAAACTCCTGGATATACCCATGGATACAATAAAAAAATACGGCTCTGTTTCAAAGCAGGTTGCTGCATTAATGGCAAAAAATGTAAGAGTTCTGGCTAGTACAGGTTATGGCATAGGGATCAGCGGCATTGCAGGGCCTGGAGGCGCGACAAACAAAAAACCAATAGGGCTTGTCTATATAGCCCTGTCAACTAAAGCAAAAACTACCTGTAAAGAATTCCGCTTTATCGGCACCCGGGATCTCATAAAATACAAATCCGCTCAAGCCGCTTTGAATATAATTAGGAAAGAAGTTATGAATCCCTTAGCCAATTTTGTAAGTTGACAATCTGACAATGTCACGGTGTCAACTTACAAAATTCAAAGGCGACAATGCATCTTCGTGGTTTTATAGCAGTTGAAATCGATAATCAAACCAGGCAAAAAATATCCGAACTTATTTCCATCCTCAAAAAATCCAATGCCGATATCAAATGGATAACCGACAGCCAGATGCATCTCACATTAAAGTTTCTTGGAAATATCGACAAAGGTAAGGTTCTGGGAATTTCTGACTTAATATCCGATATCTCAGATAATTTCGATTCTTTTAAAATCGTATTTTCCAGGATAGGCGCTTTTCCAAGCCTGAATCATCCGGCCGTCATATGGCTCGGTATTGACAAAGGCTCGGAATTTTTAAAAACGCTTAACGAGAAAATAGAAACAGCTTTGGAAAAAATAGGATTTGAGCGGGCAAGCCGCGAATTCAAGCCTCATCTCACGCTAGGCAGGGTCAAATCGAATAAGAATATGCCGCGCCTTACAAAACTGCTCGAGGAAACAGCTTTTTGCTTAAAGGACGACATACAAATCAATAAACTTACATTATTCCAGAGCGACCTTGATCCAAAAGGCGCTATACATTCTATTATTTTACAAAAATACCTGCGGAACATTTAATGGCGCAACAGATTAACTATATATATAGTCTGGAGAATTATATTGGCATATACGCCTGCTATAATATCGTCTAACATGATACCCGTGCTGCCTTTTAATTTTTCAAGGCTCTTGATAGGCTTTGGCTTTACTATATCAAAAAATCTGAATAGTAAAAATCCTGTAACCACATAACCCATAGTAGGAGGTAAGTGATATAAGCTTATAAGCATGCCGGCGAATTCATCGATTATTATCTCCCCGGGGTCTTTTTCTCCAAAAATTTTCTCTACCCTGCCGGTTGTCATAAATCCGAGTATAAGTACTATTAAGATAACCACGGCCATTATTAATGCGTCATGGCATATAAAATAATATAAAACAAGCGACGCAAGGCTCCCGAGCGTGCCAGGCGCAACAGGCAGATAGCCTATATAAAAAACGCTTGCTATTGTTTTACATAAACGGTCTTTCATTTATCACCCATAAAAATGTCTTTGTTCCTGGACATATAAGAAATACCTGAAGTCAAAGTCATACCCACCGTTATAAGCATCAGTAGATACACAGCTATTTTAAAATCTTCCATATGCCTGAAACCAAATCCTAGATCCCTGATTATTAAAAATATAAGCATAGATACAACAGCCACCATCTGGGAAACTGTTTTATGTTTTCCTCCCATCTCTGCGCTAAGAACCCTTTTTTGCGAAAGCGCTAAAATCCTTATGCCTGTAATCACCAGTTCCCTTGCTATAATAACCATCACCATCCACGCGGGTATTATCTCCATCTCTACAAAAGCCAGGAACGCCCCCAAAATAAGTATCTTGTCAGCAATAGGGTCCATTAATTTGCCAAAAGCAGTAATGTCGCCTGTTTTCCTGGCCATATAACCGTCGTAATAATCAGTGGCGCAGGCTACCAGAAAAATAGCCATTGCTGTAAATTTTGCGCTTGGGCCTTTTATAAAAAGAAACCATATAAAAATGCCGGCCAAAATTATTCTAGAAATTGTAAGTTTATTTGCTATATTCATAGTTGCCCGCTAAATCATATTCGTGTGTATCTTGTATTTTAACGTTATAAAAGTTCCCTATCTTTAAATTTTTGCCTTTAATATACGCTAGTCCGTCTATATCAGGGGCATCATATTCTGTCCTGGCTATATAATAACCCTTGCCTTTTTCTTCCACTAGCATCTTTAATACCCTGCCTTTAAATCTTTCATTTATCTTTCTTGATATGCCTTGCTGCGCTGACATTATGCGGTTAAATCTTATTTGTTTCTCTTTTTCTGAAATCTGATTTTTATGCTCATAAGCTGGAGTGCCTTCCTCTCTCGAATATTTAAAAACACCTAGCTTTTCAAATCTCATTTCTTTTATAAAAGATACAAGTTCCTTAAATTCCTTATCTCTTTCTCCTGGAAAACCAACTATAAATGAAGTTCGAATAACAGCATCTGGTATCTCTTTTCTTATATGCTCTATAAGAGCTATTATCTCCCTTTTATTTGTCCTCCTGGCCATCTGCTTTAATATTCTATCATTAATATGCTCCAGCGGCAAATCTATATACCTGCATATGTTTTCATTATCCCTTATAATCTCGATAACTTCTTTATCTAAATTCGCTGGGTGTAAATACAATAGCCTCACCCATATATCTTTTGAAATCTTAACCAACTCCTTTAATAAATTACCCAACCTCTTTTTTCCATACAAATCTATGCCATATAAAGAAGTATCCTGGCCTATTAAGATAATTTCTTTTGCTCCATTTTTTACTAGTCTAGTTGCTTCTTTCTTTATGGAGCTAATAGACCTGCTTTTATAATTGCCTTTCAAGCAAGGTATAACACAATACGTGCACCTGTTAGCGCAGCCTTCTGAAATCTTGATATAGGCGTAATGCGGCGGAGTAAGTTTCAGGATCTGGTTTTGAGGCTTCCTGAAATCCAAAACACCCCTAAATTCATCCACTTCTTTTAATTCTTCGGCTAATTCTCTTCTATATCTTTCTGAAAGGCATCCAGCCACTATAATCTTTTTTATATTTCCGTCTTTTTTAGCGTCTATCGCCATAAGTATATTGTCTACTGATTCTTTCTTGGCATCTTCTATAAAAGCGCATGTATTCACGATTACAGTATCAGAATTTAATATATCCTTCTGAAATCTGTAGCCCTTTTTTATAAAACTAGCCACGAGTTTTTCCGAATCTACGGTATTTCTCGGGCATCCCAAACTTATTATACTTACTGTTTTTGCCATAAAAAAACTGGGTTCCTCCCCGCAACTTTAAACTTTTAACTATCTTATCCCATCTTTTGTAATTATGACCTCTTTTTTTTCGCCTTTTTTCCCGAAAAAGATTGCGGGTTTTCCGTTTACGTTTATCTTAATAACGCCGGAATTGCCTGCTTCCAATTTTATTTCTTTTTTTGCCTTCCATGTATCTAAACTACCTTTCCTAAATATCCCTGTAAACATAAGCTCTCCGTCGCTTATTATCCGGAGCCATGTATTATCCGAAGCAGAAATTTCTATCTCTATTTCATCTGCCTGCCCCGTATCCTTATGGTGCTGGGTTTTTACAGTTACGGCTTTTTCTTTTTTCTCTTTTACAGGCGCCTTAGAGCTTGAATCGTACGAAACTAAAGGTTTTCGTTCAGAGCGTTGGTGGGTTGATTGCCCCGTACCCTTATGGTACGGAAACGCGCTTTTAACTATCTTATTTTGCTTTTTTACAGGTATATTTTTAATAAATTTAGTGACATGGATAATAGCTGACGACAACACCCAGAACGCTAATACCCCTATAATTATAGCTATTATCTGGTTTTTATATTTAATTATGCCTGAAAACCCTAACTGTGGTATTTCTTTTGCAGGGGGAGATTTTTGTTGTGTGGTTCCGAAAATAGGCTTTGCCACTGGCCTTAAAATCGCTTCTGGCAGATGAGCGGGTTTAACAAGATATTCTTTTATGCCCGTTTCATCCAATGCCCCTAAAAAAGTAGCGTATGTTTTTACAAAGCTCTTTGCATAAAAAACTGATTTTATTTCATTCAGCCTGTCTTCTTCCAGGGTAGAAACTATATATTTAGGTATGCGGCTTCTCTCGGATACTTCTTCTATGGAAAGATGCTTGGATTCCCTTGTTCTTTTTAATATTTTACCTAATGACTCTGACATAATGTATAGCCACAGTTGAATCTTATCTCGCCCTTTTGAAAATATATTTAAGCGTTATCATCAAAAGGGCAAGGCAAAATTGGTTTAAGGAATTAATACATTGTCACTGCTGCTCTGTGGTTGGAGTAGTTAAATTCTTCTGATCTTCTCTAATCTCTTCTTTTGACTGATATTCCTGTATCAATATCTCCCTAGGCTTGCTGCCTCTAAAAGGGCCTATTATGCCTTCTTCTTCCATGGCATCCACAATCCTGGCAGCCCTTGTATAGCCAAGCCTTAATCTTCTCTGAAGCATTGAAACTGACGCCTGGCCTGTTTCCAGTACCATCTTCACTGCCTCATCAAAGAATTCATCTTTTTCAAAACCGCCTCTGGCTGATACGCTCTTTTTTTGCTGCTCAAGTATCTCGTTGTCATAAACAGGTTCCTGCTGAGACTTTATAAAATTCACAACCTTTTCTATTTCAGGGTCTGTAAGATATGTGCCTTGAGCCCTTATGGGCTTTGGGCTTCCGGGCGCCAAAAATAGCATGTCTCCTTTTCCTAACAATTTATCAGCGCCATTCATATCAAGGACTGTCCTGGAATCAACCTTTGACGCAACCTTAAAGGAGATTCTAGCTGGAAAATTTGCCTTTATTACGCCCGTCACAACATCTACAGATGGCCTCTGGGTAGCAAGTATCATATGAATGCCAACTGCCCTTGAAAGTTGCGCAAGGCGCGTGATAGCATTCTCAATGTCTTCCTGGGCAACCATCATGAGATCTGCTAATTCGTCTATTATAACAACTATATAAGGTAATTTCTCTTCTGATTTCTGGTTAAACGCTGTTATATTTCTCACGGCTATCTTTGCGAGCATTTTATATCTTGTTTCCATTTCGCCCACAACCCAGCCAAGCGCACCTGAGACCTTTTTTGCATCAGTCACAACAGGGCACAATAGATGAGGCAGGCCATTGTATATTGCAAGTTCTACCATCTTTGGGTCAACCATTAAAAATTTCAATTCTTCAGGCGTAGCATTATAAACCATACTCATTATCATGGAATTTACGCAAACAGTCTTTCCTGAACCAGTAGTGCCTGCTATTAAAAGATGGGGCATGTCCCCTAGATCCGTAACCACTGATTTGCCTGATATATCTTTTCCAAGGGCCATGGCCAGTTTTGAAGAGGCTGCCATCTTCTGAAACTCGCTGGATTCCAGTATTTCCCTTAAGAAAACCATAGACGTATCTAGATTAGGCACTTCTATGCCGACACAGGATTTTCCAGGTATAGGAGCTACTATCCTTACAGTAGTCGCTTTCATAGTAAGGGCTATGTCATCGCTAAGGCTTGTAATTCTGTTTACCTTTACACCAGGCGCAGGCTGCAATTCATATCTAGTGATAACAGGTCCTTTGCTTATATCCAAAACCTTTGACTCTATACCAAAATCCCTTAGCGTATCCTCGAGTATCCTTGCGCTTTCCTCAAGATTCTCCCCAAAAATATTTCCCACCTCACGAGTAGGCAAATCCAATAACTCAAGGCTTGGAAGCTTGTAGTCTCCCACGACTCTCGGTTCAACTTTTGCTACTTTTACAGGCGCAGGTTTTGGTTTGGCTACAGGTTTTGGCATTATATTTATCCTGGACACTTCCTCAATCTCATCTTTTTTCTCTGGCTTTTGATTACTTGTTAATGGTTTTTTATCTACTTTCACCGCAGGCCTTAATCTCGGCCCGCTAGCAAGTTTTTCAGTTTTTGCATAGTTAACAACGCCTCTTCCTTTTTTCACCTTACCTATCCTATCTGCCACAGTCCATATTTTCATGAATAAAATAGAAACTACAGGCACTATTAAAAATTCCGTGGCAACTAGAAGCGCCAATATAGTTAAACTTATCGTCACTATATATCCGCCAATAGCTCCCAGGTAATCTAAGAGAAACCTTTTGGTCAATAAAAACCCTAAAAGCCCTCCCCTGGACACCATTAAAACTGAATCAGGCCTGGCTGTTAAGCTAAAAAATGCGGAACTTGCGGAAAATAAAAATAAAATGCCAAGAATTCTGTATAAAAGTCTCCCGGTCAGCCTCTCAGCTAAAATCCCTATGCCCCATACTATAAAAAGAAACGGTATAAAAAATCCTGCATATCCTATTAGTTTGAATATTGCCCACGCAGTATATGCGCCTATTATTCCTATATAATTACGGATATGGATATTGGGAGTGGATGTTTCAAATCCGATGTCATAAGATGAGTATGAAATCATCCCAGCCAAAAGTAACAGCGCCAGAACAAATAATCCAATGGAAACTATAAGATCTTTTTTATCCTTGCTCAAATGTACAGTCACCTTTGAATTTTTCAGATTGCAAAAGCAATCTAAAAATTGGTTAAGGAATTCCTATCTTACGAACAATAATACTGTTATTCCCAATAAGATACAATACGCCCCAAACCAGTGAAATTTATTTTTATACAGTATCCTTAACAATAGCTTTAGCGAAAAAATCCCCACAATACAAGATATAAAAAATCCAATGAAATAATTTATATTTATACCTGTAAAATTAAACCCTATTTCCTTGATTTTAAATAAAAATGCCCCTAGTATTGCCGGGATAGATAATAAAAACGAGAATTTTGCAGCAGCCTGTCCGTCAAGCCCTAAAAATAATCCTGTGGAAATTGTGGCACCGCTTCTGGATAAGCCAGGCAAAGCCGCTATACCCTGAACCAAGCCAATCAAACCTGCTTTAAAAACCGTCATACCTTCTGTTCCGAGTCTTATAAAATTGCCCGCTATAAGCCATAGGCCTGTTACTATGACCATAATGCCGACTATCCTTACATCGCTAAATGCGGCCTCTATGTTTTTAATAAAGAACCAAACAAAACCAAATGTTACCAAAGTGCTTACTAAAATTAATAAGCCTATTCTTTTTTTAGTAGTTACGCTTTCTATTATCTCTTTGCCAAATATTATAAATATAGCTGCCAGAGTCCCAAGATGCAAAAATATGTCGAAAAGGATTTCAGGCTCATTAAAACCCGTTAATTTATGCAAAATAACTAAATGGCCCGAGCTTGAAATCGGCAAAAACTCTGCTATGCCCTGCACCACCCCTGAAATCACCGCATCTAAAAATCCCATAGCGTATATTTCTATTCGCTAACTTTACAATTCGTGCCAGGCACCATTTGTAAAGTTAACTGCTCATTGCTTGTTTGATGCTCAGGTTCAACCTGCCCATCTCGTCTATCTTAATGAGTTTTACTCTGACCTTGTCTCCGATCTTAACGGCATCTTCCGCGTTTTTAACAAACTTGTCTGAAAGCTCGGAAACATGTATCAGGCCTTCCTTGCCTGGAAATATCTCGCAGAATGCGCCAAAGTTCATGAGGCGCTTTATAGTGCCTTCGTAAATCGTGCCTACTTCAGGCTCGCTTGTAATGCCTTTTATTATCTCAATGGCTCTTTTAGCTGAATCTTCATTGTCAGAAGCCACAGAAACCTTTCCTTCATCATCCACCTCTATCGTAGCCCCTGTATCCTGAATTATCTTTTTTATAACTTTGCCGCCCGGCCCTATTAAAGCTCCTATTTTCTCCTTGTCTATCATTAATGTGGTTATCCTTGG
This sequence comes from Candidatus Omnitrophota bacterium, assembly GCA_018819285.1. GTDB lineage: Bacteria > Omnitrophota > Gorgyraeia > Gorgyraeales > Gorgyraeaceae > UBA10183. The sequence continues at coordinate 17,708 of JAHJQM010000023.1, read as the reverse complement.
CGCATATTCTGATAATTCTTTTCTGGGCGCATTTATTGTTTCTACTATTTTGTTTAAGATAAACGCCCTTGCAGGATTCGCCTGTTTAACTATCCTTCTAATTAAATTCATATCTATTCCATCTATCTTAAGATCCATCTGAAGCGCAGTTACGCCTGAATCAGTGCCTGTCACTTTAAAATCCATATCTCCATAATGATCCTCTAATCCCGCAATATCAGTTAATATAGCTGAGTCATTGCCTTCTTTTATCAGGCCCATAGCTATACCTGAAACAGGCTTCGCAATAGGAACACCTGCGTCCATCAAAGAAAGAGCGCTAGCGCAAACAGTTGCCATACTGCTAGAACCGTTTGACTCAAGTATCTCTGACACAACTCTGACTGTATAAGGAAACTCTTTATTCGAAGGCATTACTGCCTTAAGCGCTCTTTCTGCTAATGCGCCATGCCCAATCTCGCGCCTGCCAGGCCCTCTCATCGGCTTTGTCTCTCCCACGCTAAAAGGTGGAAAATTATAATGCAGCATGAAACTTTTGAATTTTTCGCCCTCAAGCGTATCCATCCTCTGCTCATCCTGGCTGGTGCCAAGCGTGGTGATTGATAAGCTTTGGGTCTGGCCTCTTGTAAAAAGGCCTGAACCGTGAGTCCTTGGCAAAAGACCTACTTCGCAGCTTATAGGCCTTATGTCTTCATATTTTCTAGTGTCTATTCTTATTTTTTTCTCCAGAATAAACTTTCTAACCTCGGTTTTTTCTACTTCATACAACGCATTTTTTATGTCAAATTCGCTCAAGTCTTCATCTTCCTGGGTTAATTTCTCGATAATCTGCTTGGCTAAAATATTAAAAGCGTCTTCTCTCTGTTCTTTTGCAGGTAGGGCATTTATTTTCTTAAGCTCATCTATGGCGATCTTTCTTACTTTTTCATGCAGCTCGCTAGACACAAGTTTCAATTCAGGTTTTTGCTTTTCTTTGCCGCATTTTTTCTTAAGTTCTTCCTGCAATTCTATGCTTACTTTTATATACTCCTGACTTAACTCTATTGCCTCAAGCATTTTTTCTTCTGAAATCTGATTTGCCCCTGCTTCCAGCATTATAATCCTGTCTTTAAGCCCCGTTGAAACTAGATTCAATGAGCTTTCATCCAGCTCTTTAAAAGTAGGGTTAATTACAAACTCTCCGTTTACTAATCCAAGCCTTACTGCTCCTATAGGCCCCGTAAAAGGTATATCTGAAATAGCCAATGCGCAAGAAGCGCCTATAATCGCAGGTATATCAGAGTCATTCTGGCCATCGCTTGAAAGCACTATTGCAACAACCTGAACATCATTTACAAAGCCTTTTGGAAAAAGCGGCCTTATCGGCCTGTCTATAAGCCTAGACGTTAAGATCTCTTTTTCAGTGGGTTTTCCTTCGCGCTTAAAAAATCCTCCAGGGATCCTGCCTGCTGCGTATGTTTTTTCCTGGTATTCTACAGTAAGCGGAAAAAAATCAATACCTTCCCTGAGCTCATTTGAACAAACAGCTGTAACCAGAACCATGGTGCCTCCATACTGCACGCACACTGCGCCATTGGCCTGTTTCGCCATATTACCTGTTTCTATAATAATCGTTTCCTTACCTATCTTTCTTTCGACTCTATAAACCATATGTCTCCTTTTCTGCCATCTTTACGCGAACTAAAGTTCGCTACTCCCTCATGTTTTGGAGTAGCAGACTTTAGTCTGCGTTAATACTATGAAAAAGGCGGACTTAAAGACCTTTTGCCTTTCTATCTAAAAAACTAACAGCAGGTCGTTAAATCCGCCTTCCATTATTTTTTCAAACTCAGCTTATCAGCGAGTTCGCGGTATTTTTCCGGGTTTTCTTTCTTAAGATAATCCAGAAGCCTTTTTCTCTTGCCAACCATACGTAAAAGCCCGACCCTTGAATTAAAGTCCTTCTTATGGGACTTGAAATGATCTGTAAGGCCATTGATCCTTTCTGTAAGTATTGCTATCTGCACATTACAGGAACCAGTATCTTTTTCGTGTTCAGCAAACTTCTTTATTACCTCTTTTTTTCTTTCCTTTACTATCACTTTTAACCTCCAATTTCAGATTATACTATGCCCAAAGATTATGGTCAAGGAAATTTTTCTTCTTCTCTGCTTCGCTTGGGACATATTGTTCGAGCTAGTCTAAAGACCAAGTCGAGAACTAAATAACTATATATCTTAATTTCGTAGGATAGTATAAACGGCAAGTTTATTAAATATCCTGCCATAGAGTCATTTTTTTTTATACACTTATATCTATTTCTTATATATTTCTTTCTCAATTCCTCTGATATACGCCTGAATTCATAGCCTCTAAAACCGTGAGTCGCCGTAGACGATTCACTACGTTGGACAGGATGAACAATTGCTGTCGCGCCTCTCTCATGATACGCTATTGCCTTTGGGTTATAATACGCCTTCCAGCCCTTTTTCTGAGCCCTCCAGCATAAATCTAAGTCTTCATAGTATATCTCAAAGGTTTCATCAAAATACCCGTTCTTATCTTTTATATCGTCCATCATGATTTTTTTCATAAGCATACATGAGCCACTTACGCCAAATATATATTCCGGCCTTTCGTATTGTCCTTTATCATGTTTTCCATATCCTCTTTCTAACGGTTTTCTGTTCCTTGCTACAAATAACCCTGCGGAGTCTATTGTCTTCTTATCCGTCCTGAGAATCTTACCGCTTACCATGCCTATCTTTTCATCTAGATCAAAAGAGCTGAGTGCCTCCTTTAAATAATCCTTATCCAACACGCAATCGCTGTTTAAACACAGGATAAAATCCCCCTTTGTCTCTTTTACGCCCTGATTATTTGCTTTGCAAAAAAATAAGTTTTCTGTATTTTGTAATAATTTAACTTCAGGATAATAAGCGCTAGCTGTGTCAATGCTGCCATCTGAAGAACCGTTATCCACTACTATTATTTCTATATCTCTAAAACTCTGCGCCTTTATAGAATCTATGCAGTCTTTCAACAAATATTTTCTATTATAATTTACTATTATTATGGATATCATACATATGCTTGATGGAAATAAATTCTTTAGCCGCTAAATCAATCATGGGGAGGAAAAATAAAACATACCTTAAAATCTTCGTTTATCTGCGGCTGCGCAAGGTATGGTTTATCATCTAGCGTAAGCCAGGCATGGCCATATATCTTTTTATTGTCGCCTTTTACGCCTATATTAATCCTGACTTCAATGCCTTTTTCCCTCAAAAATTTATAAAGAATCAGAGATCTTTTAAGACAGGTCCCTCGCCTGCTAAAAAATAGCGCTCGCAGCTTAAAAAATAAATCAAGATATTTTGTTATCTTTAATATATCCCATTCTCTTAATTTAGGAGACATGCAAGGCGTCCATGATTTAAGGATTTCAGGAAGAGGTTTTATATGTATTATGACTGGCAGGATAAAAAATAGATAAGAAACTCTTGCAAAAAGAAAAATATCTTTCATGGCGATCTGCCTTCTGACTTGAGAGAATGCTCTAATAAAAGCGCCTTGCAAGCCATGGTCCACTGCTGGATGCTTTCATTAAAATTCTCTGTCTTTTCAGAAAACCTCCTTGCCTCCTGGCCTATTTTTATTGTTATATCAGGATTTTTTACGATTGAACGCAATCTTTGCGCAAACCCCTTTGTATTATCAGGATCGACTATATAGCTATTTACGCCATCCTGCAGCATGCGGTATACCCCTTTTTCAGCCACGCCTTTCCCGATAATAACACACCTGCCGCATGCCATTGCCTCCCTGGCAATCTTAGGATAATGCGTGTTTTTTGGAAGATAAGGCTCTTCAGAGGTTTCTGGAGAAACAACACATGTGGCTGAATTTATAAGAGCCGGCATTCTCCATGGAGCTTGAAAAGGCAGAAATATAGCTTTCTCTCCTAATCCTTTTGAGTGGACATACTTTCTTAGCAATAATGATCTTTCATTATTGCCCACCACAAATATCAGCCTAAATTCTTCTTTTTTTATAATACTGCACGCATCTACAAAATTAAAGGATTTTTTAAGCTTTGAAACTTTGCCTAAATATAAAAACGCTGGTAGTTTCTCTTTTTTGTTTTTCCTTAAATATAAAGATATGCCTAATGGCTTAACATCAGGGTGAAACGCTTTAAGGTCTATGGATCTGCGTAACCCAAATATAAATTTATCCCGGCTTATTTTACATCTCCTTAAAATTTTCTGGCTGCTCAGCTGCGTAGTCGATATCTTATCAGCACCTTTAAATATTTCTATAAAAAACGACTTTAAAGACGGCGAATCAAATAACCGAGTTATATCGCTTCCAGCATGAGCGGCCATAAATGGTTTTTTAGTAATATACTTTGCCATTAAACCCGCCGCTCCATAAGGCATAAGATATTCTGAATAGATAAGGTCTATGTCGTATTTTCTTATAACCTCTATAGCTATATTGACTAACTTTGAGAGATACGGATTGTATGAAGGAATAAAAAATGGCGTATTGAGAGTTGTGCTATGCACCTTTACATTCTTTGGTTCAAATTGGCCAGGCTCATCTTCTAAGATTTCCTCGCGGTAACCCTCTTCAACCTCCATACAATTAGTAACAACGTGCACCTTATGATTTAATTCGCCCAATCCTCTGGCTAACCAGTATATCCCGGACGATACCCCGCCTTCTATTGGAGGATATTTGCTAATAATGCATATCTTCATATTTATGTTTTATCAACCTCTTTAAAATCAAAGATAAATTAGTAGGGGACTTTATTATATCTTTTCCGCCAAGAAGCAGATAAGAACAGCATTGTTTAACCAGCTTTTTTAAAATCTCCATAGCTTTAACATGATCATCTCTAACCGGCTCAAGAGATGAGAACATGAGATTTCCGATTATCTTCATCATCGCTTCATTTGAAGAAAGAGGTATAAGTTTACTTTTCTTTTTATGTGTTATCTCTGGAAAGACAATAAAATCTGGAGTAGAGGCTGTTTTATAATAAGTTTTGTGCCTTATGCATACTCTCGTGTCCTTTTTATAATCCCTGCGCAGCATTCTGGTTGGAAACGGATAAGCCTTTATCTTAGAATTTGAACGGCATAAAAATGATATATCATCTCCACGGCAAATAAAACCAGACTTGGCAAGATTCATAGAAATAGTGGTTTTCCCGCATCCGCTATTGCCAGGAAATAATATACTAACCTTATCCTTTGTCAAATAAGCTGTATGTAAGGCAAAAAAACCTCTGCATCTAAAAAAATACAGCAATATAATGCGGATGGAATTTCTAAAACTCATGGGTTTATTCTGGCCTGCGATAAACAATAAAATTTTATTTTGATGGCAAATCCCCGCCATGGGCGCAATTTCACCATAATTTCCAAGATGCCTGAGATATCTGATATCTTTGATATTTTTAAAATACTGAGGCCCTTTAAAATCTTCAGAGACTCCAGGCTGCCAATCTGTTTCGTGCGGCATATCTATAGGAATCTGAGAAAGGCGCTCGACTGAAATGACTGCCATGGCAATATCAGGTTGCTTTTTTTTAACAATGTCTTTGACAAGATACATTTTGTCAGTAGCGCGATAAAAAGAGCTCCTATTTGTCATTATCCTTACAGATAAACCTCCTATCAGATATGTTTCTGTGAACTTATAGCGTATATTAAAATATGATGTAAAATTAATTTTCATCTGCAAAAGACGAACTAAAGGCTGTGGTTATATGTAGGTTTTTCTTTTCCGGCCACCCTTTAAAAGCGGTTTGAAGAGGAGGCTTTTTAAAAACGCGCCAACATTGCGGATCCGGAACAGAGAATTGATTAAAGTATGCATGGCTTATGCACAGCGCTCCTCCATGGCAGAATTTAAAATTGCGGCATCTCTGGCATAAAGAGTGCGCATTATTCAAATTTCTCAACTGCCACAACGTGTCTGAAGAAAAATATATTTCCAGCAAGCTCTTTTGCAGGACATTGCCCACTTTTATCGGAAGCCGCCTGCATGCCAAAACATCGCCATTGGGGAACAAAGATAATGTTCTGCCTTCAACTACCCCGCAGTACACTTTCCTGCGCGCCATGTCTCTTGTTAAAGCGCTGTTAAATATACCATCCTCGCATCCATTGGCAATATGAAGCTTGCTATGTTTCGCCATTAATTCAATACGCATCTTTCTCTTCCAATGATACATCTTTCTTAATTCTGCCGGGCTTAATAAATTTAACTTATTTTCTTTGCCCTTCCCGATAGGAACAAACCTCCTTATGCCAATCTTTCCCACTCCTAACTTGTCGCATAGCTGGACAACCGCAGGAACATCAGCCATATTTTTCCTTGTCAGCGTAAAAGAAATAGCGGTTTGTATGCCTGTATTTATCAATAATTTGATTTTCTCAACTACCTCATCAAAACTACCTTCTTCACGTATATTGTCATTGTTTTCCCGCATGCCTTCAAGGCTCAATTGTACCCTCTTAACGCCTAAAGATTTCAACTTTAAGACATTTTTTTCATTAACAAGAGAGCCATTGGTTAAAATACCTACACTAAACCTGCCTTTATTATATTTATTTACAAATTCCAATAACCGGAAAAAATCTTTTCTGATAAATGGTTCTCCTCCGGCAAAGTTGAGATAAGAATGGCCCTTTGGCAGGTTTAAAGCTTTAAGTAAATCCAGATACTGGAAAAAGATATCGCATAATTTAGCGAATGGCAGCTCTTTCATGCTTTCTTTTTCCCTATAGCAATGCTTGCAGCTCCAATTACATCTCTCAGTTATATGCCATTGAAGGGTAAAAGCGCGAAAAAATTTAAAATAACGCGACATAATTTCCATATTATCTATTAAACCGCAACTTCTACCATCTTCTCTTTTATAAGCTTTTTTATCTGACGATTTACGCTATTGAATGCCTTATCCTTATCAACATCATATTCATTTACTATCGCATCGGTTATTTCTCCAATAGTATTTTTGCCATCCAATAGCTGCCAGATTTTTGCTCCCACCTCATTAAGCCTGTAAAAACATTTTGTCTTAAAATTTAAAAGAACAGCTTCTCTGTTATCCAATTCAGTATAAACTATGGATGACTTAACTCTTAAGCGCTGTTTTGGGTTTATCATATAAATTCAATATGCCCTTTTTTGATAATCTCTCTATAAAGCTGCTGGTATCTTTCTTTGCTGTCTCATGATCGATGTCGAATTCTTTAAGTATGGCGCCTATGATTTTATTTACCTTTGTTTTGCCATCCGCCAAATTCCATATAAAGCTTCCCATGGGATTGAGAAAGTAAAAAGTATTATCCTTAAAATTTAAAATAACTGTTTCTCCGTCGATTATCCGGCAGTGAATTTTTTTATCCGGCAATACATATTTGTCAAGCACGGTATCCCCCTTATTGCCGCATCTTACGCTATCGAACATAAAATGTATATTTTGATTAATTTCTTACACATCTTCCATTCCTTTTCTTATTTTTAGCCCTATGATATAAAATACTGCTAAGACTAAGAAATATCAAGAAAATAATTAAGTTTTCAGGTTGTCTTGCGCTTATATGTAAACCGAAAGGCTGAATTCCTTTATGTCTTTTTCTTGTGCGTATTACCAGGTAGGATATATTAGATTGGAATCAACATGACTAAGAACCACAGGCACAGCTGGAACAAGTGCTACAGCTGGAACAGCTTTTCCCTATCTGATCAATAAGTTTTCCTTCTTTTTTCAACTGCGGTTCTTTAAAAAACTTTTTGTATTCTGGCTTTTGGTATTGTTTTTTATTATTCTTACCCATACATATCCTCCTTATCTTATATTAATAGTATAAAAGATATATCAAAATTAGTCAAGCATTATCATTTTAAAAGTTTTCGAAAAAATTATAAAATTAATATTTTTACAGTATCTATGGCCATGATTTAAAAACTTAGAAAACGTTTACCTTTATAGTATAAATTATACCATATAATATTACAATTGCAAAGCCTTTTTTCTTGTTATTTTTTGCTTGCTTTTCAAATCTATCTATAATAAGCTCATTATATAATCATGTTTAATGTATTATCTAAATCCAGTCTTTTATTGAATAAAAATTCTCCTCTTCCAAGTTTAAATAACGCTGAATTAGGGATAATCCTTAAAGAATCTCTATATCATAGTCTTACAAATCTTGCCTATTTAACTATAAAAACATCAGATAGATACAAAGAATTAATTGGCTATCCTGCATTTGCTAAGCTAAAAAACAACTATATGATGACAGTCAAAGATAATATGCTTAAGCAAAAAGAGTTTATTGATATACAGAATGTATTTGAAACAGCTGACATACCCTTGGTCCCTATCAAAGGTGTGGCTTTATTGTTCGACATTTTCCAAAGCGACTTAAGCAGGCCTATGGTTGATATAGATATTTTGATAAAGAAAAACGATCTAGAAAAAGCTAAACAGCTCATGCAAGGTCTTGGCTATAAAGCGGCTCTTGGTAATTTTTCAGAAGAATATTATACTGACCATTACCATCATCTGCCTTTTTTCAGCACCTATATGGCAGAGCTGCATTGGGATCTTGCAGTTCCAAGGCCAAATAAAATTATTTTACCTGAGCTATGGAATAGACTGCAAAAAATTGAGCATGATAATGCTTTTTTAAATATCCTCTCTCCGGAAGATACTATATTCTCGCTTACGCTTCATTTAAGAAGATTTAATAAGCCATTCTCATTAAAACCAATATATGATATCTATAAGATAATGGAAAAATACGATAAAAAAATAGATTGGACGTATATATCAAAATACAGCAGATTAAACAGGCTAAACTCTATTGTTTATTACTCCCTGGCTTCTGTTAAAATAATATTTGGATATCCTGTATCTAAAAAAGAGTTAGGGATGTTTTACCCAGGTATATTAAGAGCATCTTTATTAAAATTATTTATAAATAGGGTTAAGGATAAAGGCGTTATGAGACTTATAGAATCCGCTTCTTTTAGAAAATGCGCCTATATCTTTTTACGTATTTTATTATACGACTATCTGTGGGAATTTATAAAATTTATTATATTCATACCGGAAGAGGAATTCAGCCGTTTTTATTCCATCAAATTCCCTTCAAGAAAATCATCTACTATTTACAACTTAAGGTTCCTGGCTATGCCTTTTCTTTTGTTTAGCGCAAGGTCTTCTAAAAAATCATCTATATAGTTTATAAAATTGCTCCAGTCATATTTTATTACATCTTTCCTGCCTATACTACCCATTTGCATTGGCAATTCCGCGTCCATAGCTATCTTACATAGATAAGATGCATATTCTCTTGCATCGGGTGAACTTAAAAATCCTGTTATACCATTTCTTATAATCTCCTTTGGCCCACCGTTATTAATAGCAATAACAGGCTTAGAAAAAGAAAACCCCTCTAGCACAGTAAGGCCAAAGTCTTCATTCAGGGTAGTTGAGAGAACTGCACGGCAATTTTTGTAAAGATTCAGGATATCTTTTTCCGAAGGGTTTATGGTAATAATTATATTTTTATTCATAGCAGCCATCTTTTTTAATTTTTCATAATAACTATTATTTGTCTTATACAGCTCTCCTGCTATTATAAGTTTAAAATTACGTAATCCTTCGTGTTCCATCTGCAATATATTAAACGCCTCTATAGATAATTCTATATTCTTCCACCATTTTATACGCGTTGGGTGGAAGAAATAATTCCCATATCCAGTGTTTCCTGAAAAATACATTGTGTCAACTCCAAGGTTCAAAACCTTTAATTTATAATCAGGCAGAAGGTTATTTTTTAGAATCCTACCCCTGACTTCCTTGCTGATACAAAAACACAGGGCATATAATTTAAACGCCTTTTTATCTATTACTTTGAATAAAAAATAAACTGGAAAATAAAATATGGCCTTATGTAAATTTTTAGAAATATAGTCTCTCCTCAAGACAGCGTCATATATAACCTTTAATGGGGTATAGCAGATGCAAATTTTAGTTATATCCTTATTTTTGAAATTTATCAGGCTTCCCAGGCCTTCGTTATGCACGCATAAAACATCAAACCCTTCGAGAGGAAGTTCCTGATTAAAGATAATCCATGCTGATCTTAAGGTATTAAAATAACTTCTCTCTACGGAGATCTTTTTCAATTCCGTTATCCTGGATTTAAAATTCTCAAATTCTGGGTAGGTGGTATCTTTTTCATAAAGATTAGTAAACACATGCCAGTCATGTCTGGAGCGCTTCAAGACTTCAAGTATCGTACGCTCGACACCGCTTCTTAAATGGATATAAGGATAATATAATGCGATTTTTAAAGGCATTTTTTAGCGTTCAGATAAGACGAGATCCCATTATAGCTCCAAAAAAATATAACTTGGAGCTATTCGATAAAGCGTATCATCAGTTTTTCAATAATTTTTCTCTGTTGTAATTTACAATGATTACTGATATCATGATTTTATTATATCATGGAAAATAAAAATTCTAAACCATTATCATCCCTTATTTTCATTCCCTTATTATCCCTGCTTTTTATCAGGCCTTTTGTTTCAGGGCTTTCATACCCTGTATTTGAATTCTATTATGAGATAACAATAATAACTATTGCTATTATTACAATCATGCCGTTAATAAAACTGCACAAGTTGCCTTCGGCAACTTGTGCAGTTAAATACGGTTGGATATTATTGCTCTCAGCAGCTTATCTAATCTCCACTATAACTTCTATAAATATCCAGAATTCAATTAAAGAAACTTTAAAGTTTGCAAGCTACATTGCCATTTTCTTTACTGTTCTTCAAGCTGATGCCAACCAAAAAAAATCCATCATAAAAACTATTGTCATAGCTAGTTTGATAATAAGCGTTTATTCTATATATCAATATATCTGGGGGTACTCGTACACTATAGAGTATGCTAAAAAAATAAATAGCAGCCTATTGAACCCTCCTCATAACATTTATGCCAAAAATATTTTAATAAACAAAAGAGCCATAGGCACTTTCCCTTCGCCAAATATTTTAGGCGGTTATTTACTGATGGCCTTTTTTCTAGCTTTAGCTATATTAAAAAATCAAGTATCGCATAAAAGATGGCTCTTTGCGCCTCCTTTAATAATCATTGCTCTTATGTTAACTAAATCGCTAGGGGCATGGATAAGTTTTATTGCCATTTTTATCATTTTATTTTTTACCTCATATAATGCCATTAAAAAACACAAAGTACTATTAATTATTTCTTTTGCGTGCATAACCCTTACAATGCTATTCATTATATTGGGCCGCTGGGATAGGATTACAGACTTAGGAAGTCATCATAATTCCATATCCATGCGTTTTAATTACTGGAAAACTGCTATGGCTATAATAAAAGATCATCCGTTCATAGGAATAGGCCCTGGAAATTTTCAACAAATATTTTTAAAATACTATACATTAGGATGGGGCACTGGCACTAAATATGCTCATAATGTATTTCTTCAATTATGGCTAGAAACAGGAATACTGGGTTTTATTAGCATGCTTTATTTAACAATCGCGTTCATAACTAAAAATGCTTTAAAATCAAGCTATGTTTTTCTAGCAGCGTTAACATTTTTTTTGCATAATCTTATTGATATAACTTATTTTATTCCTGAAACAGGTCTGATCTGGTGGGCAATAATGGGGTTGCTATTTTAATACAGCTGGAAATTTTATATTTGGGGATAAGGCAGCATCTCTCTGGAAAAAACTTAGTGTGAATTGCTTGCTAGCTCAGTGGTATTATTTTTATTGCATTTCCAACAATTCATCAATCCTCCTAACAATAATAAAAATAAAAAAAATGGGACAGTCCAATAAAAAAGCTCATAGCTTATCATGTGTATTAAAATGCAGATAATTATTGAAAAAAGCGTTAGCGTTACCTCCCAATTTTTATCTTCTTTATCTTTAAGCAGAACAAAGCCTCTCTTTATTATATAAAATAAAAGTAACAAAAATAATCCAGCCCCAATTAAGCCGGATTCTCCTGCAATCATAAGATACATGTTATCCGGGATTTTAACATTATAATCCACTTGATTAGGCCCATAATACATATCAAAAACACTTCTATAATTATTAAGCCCTACGCCTACAAAAGGGTGATCTTTTATCATTTTCATTGTTAGCGAGTATCTTTCTAATCTTACATAATTATCTGCGTTCCTATAATCAATCCTATCTCGAAGCACTGGTTTTAATTTTATTATACCAAAAATAGCAACGCTAAATAAACTTATAAAAACTATTACGATTGGCAATAATTTTTTATTCTTCTTATAAAAATAAAAAAATGTTCCAATTAATGCAACAATCCAGCTTGTCCTTGAAAATGTGACCATAAGCCCTGTTAATACGAAAAAGGCCCCCAGCATGGTTAATAACTTGTTTGCCTTGTTTTTAACTACGCCTGCTATAAAATAATAACACGGCAAGCAGCATGCGAGATAAGTTCCTAATATCGTAGGGTGAATCATGGTAGACATAGCCCTTGATAAAAATAGAAACCACCTATAAAAAGGATTATAAACTAACTTTTCATAGATGATATTACTCTTAAATATAAATTCTAAAATAGCCGTAACCCCAACTGTTGCTCCGGCAAAAAACAAAACATAAATAAGCAACCTCATCCTTTTATTATTTAACTCATTTCTGGCTATAAAATATATGGTTACGAAAGGTATGATAAAATCTATGCATCTTTTGAACGCCACATTTTTATCATAAGCAAATAAAGCGCTGAAAAAATTACACATTAAAAACAACCACACTAATTTATCAAATCTATCGTTTAAAAAATATCTTACATTCTTAAGCCTGATAAATGAACCTATTAAACATACGATTAAAACTAGATATATTATATACTTATACCTATCAGTAATAGGCGCTGGTATAAAAGAAACCCATAATATTACAGTTATAAAAAAGAATATCATATGAACCGTTTTTTTAACATCTTTTTAGAAAGTTTTGCTGTCTCATAACATGCCCTTAAAAAATATCTGGCATTTGTAATAAACATAAGCATATTCCGCCATAAATCATAGATAAAAAAAATAACAAATAATTTCGGTAAACTAAATAAGGATTCATTTTTTATTATAGCCAAATATCTATTGCGCATGGATAGATATTGGGAAAATTTATCTTTTTTGCGTGATTTGCCGCTAACATGTAAACATGCTGCATCCGGCGTATATAATATTTTCCAACCCATTTTCTGTAACCTCCAACTTATATCAACATCTTCAAAAAGATAAAAAAAATCCTCGTCAAAATATTCTCCATCCTGTTTTATTGTTTCCAATGCTTCTCTTCTATAAATAACTGCTGCAGCTGATACCCCGGCAACATATTTTTTATGCCAGAACTCTGGCATGTCTATCTTTGCGTCTCCTATATCATGGAATCTCCATAGGTAAGAAAAATGTATACCGGCGCTATATATAATTTTACCATCCGACATTAAAATCTTAGGCCCAACCGCGCCAATGCCATTCCTACTTTCTACTGCCTTATAAATATTCGTTAAAAAATTGCTTAATAATTTTACATCGTGATCAAGGCATAATACAAACTTGCCCCTTGTTTTATTTATACCTTGATTGCGGGCTTTGCAAGGCCCAAAATTTTCTAAATTCTCTATTAAGATAATATTTGAATATTTGTTTCTAATAATAGGAATGGTGCTGTCTTTCGAACCATTATCTACTACTATAATTTCATACTCCTTAAAATCCTGCGACAAAATAGAATCTAAGCAGGATTCAATATATTTGCCTGAATCAGAAGTGACTATAATTATGGAGATATTCGTCATTTTAAAAATTCTATATTATTTTGCTTGTATATTAAAAGATTTGAATTATCAGGCAAATTAATCCTTTTGATTAGCGTAAACTCCCCGATATTTTCTTCAAACCAGTTCACGGATTGATTTATTTTTTCCATAAAATAAGGAGGCACCATCCAATTACCATCTTTGGTTATCACAACATCCCTTCTTGATGTTGAGATATGCTCACAAGAACCCACATGGAAAGTAAAAGGCAGCCTTTTTAAGTATGCCAGCGACGTTAAAGGGCTATGTATTCTAGGGTCATCTGGAATTATAAAAACATTCATTGATTTATTTTTTATATTACCGCTTGAATTTACTATTACATCCAATATTTCTTCTGTTTTCCAATCTTCCTTTTTAAAAATAGTGTTTTGTTCCAGGGGATTATCTCCGCCTTTCTGATTAAACAGGATGATTGAATTTACGTTTGATAACACAGCGAATTTTGTCGGAAAATCTACTTTCAAGAATGAAGGAAAAAATTTTGCGCCATAAGAATATGTAAAAAATTGTACAACAGAAATGATTACCGCTATTGTTGTGATAATAACCCTGCTCTTTTTATGCTGGATACTCATAAGGCCTATAGAAGAAATAATTGCTATGGCAGGCAGATAAGGCATTGTATATCTTGGGCTTTTATAATTTTCCAAGGTACATCCTATATACGAAAATAATACCCAAAAAATTAAAAATAATTTATTTTTCAGCCTTAGCCTTATAAAATAAAAAAGCCCAATAACAAATATTAAAAATAAAAAGAAAGAAATTTGATAATTTATAGATCTAAAAAAATAATAAGAGATTGACGCAAAACTGAATGTCAGCGGACTCACCTCCCTGCAAGTCTCCGGGTATATAAAGATAGCCTGTAAAAAACGGGCAAAATTAGGAATGTACCATATAGATGCTAAAATAGCCGTTATCAATGCAGCAATAAATAAATTTTTTATCTGTTTTAAATAGCTACTTATGCTCAAAAAAAATCTGCCCTTTAAGATATAACCCGCTACTTTAGAACAATTCCTATAACCATAATAAAAAATGGCACTTGTGGAGAATAAAAGAAAAGAGAACTTAGTAAGCAACCCTAACCCAAAAGTGATTCCGAATAGTAAAGAATATCCTGTTTTTTTAAAATTATCGGTTTTTTGAAAAATATATATGCTCAAGCAAACAACTGCAGTAACTGGCAAATCATACATAAAAACTCTTGAATGCCCAAAAATAATCGGGTACATGGTTACCAAAAATGCAGCTAAAACACCAGATTTTTTGTTATAAATATTCTTAACAATTCCATAAATTGAGAATATGAGTATACCTAAAAAAATACCGTTTCCTATAAAAACCGCCGCATCTTCTGTCCTATTAAAAATTATGTAAGATAAAGATACGAGGAATGGCACAAGGGGGGGGTATTGCCCCCCCACTTTTATTGCATTTAATAGAGAAGGTATGGAAAGATGCTTAATGTAATCGAATAAAACTAAGCTATCCAAATAATAAGCTCCGGCGTCCCATAACAAAGGATAGTTGTCCAGCTTCAGCCAAATATAATTATTTATTAAATGGAATAACCATAAACAAATTAATGAAAGTAAAAATAACGTATTCTTCTTATATGGTAATAAAGAAATTCGCATGACCATCAGTTATCCGTGATTATACGGTTGGATCAATACAGATAATACCGTTCCTCTTACAGTAATCTGATATCAATCTATTGGGTTTCATTAAATCGAAACATTCTGGCCTTAAACCGTATCTTTCTACAGTCATCTTCCAGTCTTCTTTTTGAACCTGGAACCTTTGAGGGAAAATTACTACTATGAATTTAAAATTATTTTGTGCCGCTAATCTCTCGTAACCACAAGTTGATAAATAACGCAGACCTCTGCTAGGTGCTATGATAAGAGAAATTAACACTTCATATTTATTGCCTTTTTTCTTTGTATTAAAGTACTCTTCCATTAACCTTGAGAAAGTTTGTTCTTGCCCGACATGCGAATTCGCCTACTGCAACACTAAAAATTATTAGTAATGTTGCAGATATTATAACGTATATGATTTTTCTGGATTTGTTCAACATGTTTACAAAGATAATTGATATATCAGAAATATTTTTTTAGAAAGCAACGCTATTTTTTAGGCCTTCCAAACCAGTTAAACATATGAATTTTGCCTTTACAATCCCGGCCTGCTGAACTGATTTTATCCTTTACCTTGTTTAAAGATAAAATCTTAGGTAACTTAATAGAAATTCCTCTTTTCTGTAAAAAGTATTTAACTTTTTTTACCCCATATCTTCCACTTGAATCTTCTCCGTAAGAAACAGATTCGTAAAGGATGTCCTTGAGATATTCATAATCAATTCCTTTAATCTTCGGTTCATACGTATTTCTACGATAATCTTCGGGTTTTTTAATAAGCGATAAGTCGTTTTCCAAGCAATAATCAAAAAGTCTGCTTCCCGGGTGAGGCGTATAATAAGCAGGGCTACAATGATATGGCCTAATTTTCTTTATCATCTGCAGTGTCATCCTTTGCTCTTCTTTGGTCTCACCTGGAAGTCCCAGCATATAATTAGCCCATATCTTGATTCCCAGTTTATGACATATTTCGGCAGCCTCAAAATTCTGCTCTACCCTTGTCCCCTTTCCAATAAAATCAAGCATGCGTTGGCTGCCGCTTTCAAAACCAATAATCATTAAATCTAAGCCGATGTCTTTAAGCATCTTTATTAAGTGCCTATTTTTACAGACTAGATCAGCCCTGCTCTGACAGACAAATTGTTTCTTAAACGAGGTTTTTTGGTATTCAGCGCAAAAATCTTCTATCCATTTTTTATCCTCAGTTAAGCAATCGTCATGGAACATAAAGCTATTGAAACCTAATTTTAAATGCAGCTCCTTAAGTTCAAGAATTACATTCGCCACTGACCGCCTGCGCACTTTATGTCCAAAAATCTTCTTTTCCGCAGGTTGGCAGTAATTACAGTTATAAATACACCCTCTTCCGGCGATGATCGTCACAAAAGGGGCTTTTAGGAATCCTACAAACGGCTCTTCCCGCGCGGAAAAAAGTTCCCTGTCTACAAACGGCAACTCATCTAACTCGGGCCTCTGTCCCTCAATCAAACGCTCAGATTTATGTCCCAAAGCTAAATCATTTACCAAATTTAAAAATGTGATTTCTCCTTCTCCGCAAATCACATGGTCAATGTAAGCATTCTTCAGTGTATCTTCCGGAGCTATAGAAGGATGTGCTCCGCCGAAAACCACAGGTTTTTTGCTGTTAGCTTTCTTTATTATTTCCGTGCACTGATTGGCAGCATTAAGATCAACGCTCATCACGGTTATACCGAAGAGATCAGCGTCGGAATTTTTTATCAATGATGCGAAATGATCCCAGTCGGAAAGAATCCTCAAGTCTATCAAAGAAACCTTGTGTCCATTCTTCTTGAGGATCGCACTCAAAGAACAAAGGCCATGGTTAATCCAGCTACCCTCATTGCCTTTAAGATTATTAAAACCACTCTCGGTAATACCCGGGTATATCAAAGTTATCTTCATTTTATATTAAATAAGGTTATCGCTGCTATACTATAGTTTTTTATACGTTTTTTGATTACTCAGCTTCGTGTCATATCTTTTGGGGCCTGGGAAAAGATGGCAATGCAGGCATTCGTAAGGTTTATTGTCACTTTTCATCCTTGCCCGGAATTTTTGATAAATCTCGCCATTCCATATCTCTTCTGCTGTATTCTTATTCAAATCCC